>CAJOFP010000402.1 GCA_905233795.1 uncultured Oscillibacter sp.
TGCCGCTGAATTTCCCAGATCATATAGGCTTTATAATCCACGTTCTTATCTATTTCCCACCATTCCTCTTCACTTCGTTTTTTCAATCCGTTCCAGTCCTCAACCGTCCGGATGCCTTTTTGCTTATCCGGCTTATCCTGTCCGTATAATAAATCAAAATCCCAGTCTCCCAGTTTCTGATTATCCGCGTACATACGATAGACGAATTTTCGCAATTCTATCGCAAATGTCGTGTCACGCGATTCCCGATCCAGTTCATCCCCGAAAAAATCGGCCATTTCCCACGGATAAATCCCTAAATCGCGGCAATGGGCTTCCAGCTCAATCAGCGCGGGCATAAAACGTGCGTATCTTCGTACATTCGTGTACTGCGCGAGAACGCCCGCCCGGAGCATATTCTGAACGCTGCGTCCATTGCCCTCCTGAACCGGGTCCAAACGGGGAACCAAAGTCGCCACGCCCGCGTCCATCATCATGAGCAGAGCGCCCGTACAGTATTCCAACGAATAACTCTCATATTGGGCGTTGGCGCTGAAATATCCGAAATAACCGCCTACAAAATTAAAAATATTGGCGTTGAATCCGTCCCGGTAATATTCTCCCGCCCTTTGCACGGCAATCAATCTCGCCTCGTCTTTCTGAGAAACTTCAAAAAAGAAATCCTCCGCTTTGCGCAGATAGCGTTCCTGAATCTGACAAACGCGTCCGCTTTTGCGTTCGCTGTCATGCCAGAACGGGCGCAGACGTTCCCGATAAGATTCTATAATATTCCAAATGCGCCGTCTCAAATCGCGGGACGCGTCATCTATGCCGCATAAATATAAAATTCCATCGAAAGTATCCGAATATTTGCCGAAATTCCGCGCTATTTTATCCAGATCATTGGTCGGAAGCCCGGATTTTGAATCTTTCGGATCATATTCGATTCCGGCTTTTTCCGCTATATCATAAAATTTAATCATAGCAAGCAGAAATATAATAAACTGCGCCTGTACGGTTTTAATCGGTTCACAGAAACTTTTCATCATCTCAATCAAATGCCGAAGTTCCGGACGGGTCTCTTTTTCCAATTCCGACGCGATTTTTTCCCGCATGGACAAAATATCCCAATGAGATAAATGCGAAAACAGCGGAAGTATAATCACCCGGAAAAAATGCGCGCGCAAAGTCCACAGATAATAAATATTCTCGTTTTTACGATCCGGATTCCGCTGCCATATCTCCGTATCCGTCAAACGGCGATAGGTCCATATCGTTTCGCTCCAGACCTCGTCTCCCCGTTCCTCATTCGCCATCCAATCCGTGAGAATTTTATACTGCGCTTTATTCAAACGAAAAAAAGGCGTAAAATTTGTACTGTCTATATAATCGCTTTCTATTAATTTATTCGTTACAAGTTGAGTAAAAAAATGGCAGTCCGAGAGCGGCGCGATTCCGCCTGCGGAATGTTCCAAACAGGGAGCGTAACGCCGTCCGATCAACTGTCCGCGGTCACTACGCAAATAATAGCCGATTCGAACGGATCTTAAAAACGCGCCTAACCGCCGCCTCAAAGCGATTTAAAAAACTGTTCGTCTCACGCCCGTAAAATACGACTTCATCCACCACAAGAATTTTGGGGAATCGTTTATTTTTCATATAAAATTCCGCGATCTCCGGCGCGTAAGTCAGCAAAGCGTTCTGGCTCATGAAACTGTCCCGTTTTTCATCCAGCGTTTTCGCCTTTTTCTTGGAATAATAACCCTCATGGCAGAAATATTCGTTCAGATTAAAACACCTGCGGGTCACAAACGCCCGATAGTCGTACTCCTCAAAATTTTTGCTGTCCAGACCGCAATATTTTTCAAATATCTTGACGCACTCTTCCAGCGCCTTTTCATCGTCTTTTCTGTAACTCTCATATTTTCGCTCCGCTTCTTTGTAAGCGGACAACGATCCGGACAAACGCGTTATCAAATTCACAAAATCTGACGCTCCTTTTCACTTTTTTCGTTTATTCTTAATTTATCCTATGCGCGCGAAATCAAGACCGATTCTAATTTTAATTTTAATTCTAATCCCGATTTTCATTCGCCATAGCGATAAACAGCATACGCGCTTCTTCAAGACCTTTCTTCTCAAATTGAATCCACCGCAGGAAAAACAATAAAATCAATGCGACAGATAAAATCATATATTTTCTTAAATCAAAAATTCCAGTATTTCCCAATATCAATAAAAGTCCTCCAAGAAAAAACGCGATAACCAGAGCGCGGCTCATCGTATAAAACGCCGAAAAAACTAAAATTCTCTGGGGACGCCTGTCTTTTTGAATATAGCGGAAAATCTCACCGGATACTCTCGCTTCTTGATCCGAATCCGACGGAAATTCTCTGTCCGGAAAGCATATCGCGTAAGCCCGCTTTATATCCTTTCCCCGGAAATAATCTTCAGGTAAAATTATCTTCCTCCAGAATCGCGTTTTCCAGAATACATCCTCCGTCATAGCCGCGATCTGCGCGAGCGCGTGTCCCATCAAATAGCTTATAATCAAAAAATATAAAAACAACGCGATCACGTTTTCACCGAACAAATTTTTTACAGGCGCGGTTATATCATTCCATGTCATGCCAAGCGCGAAATTAAAAATCAATCCCGGAATCAAAATCCCGAAATAATCAATCAGCGTCAGTTGTTTTACAAATTCTTCCATAATCTCACATCTTTCTCGCGTAATAATACTTTATTATTTTACTCAAGAATTTTTCTCAGCGCGGCGGCGATTTTTTTCATTTCATCCGGCTTGTTATCACGTCCCAGCGAAATCCGGATGGTTCCTTTGGCAAGACGCTCTTCCAGTCCGACAGCCTGTAAAACATGGGAAACACGCGTATTTTGACCGTCGCAGGCGGAACCGGTGGAAACACAGATTCCCATTAAATCCATTCTATGCAAAATCATTTCTCCCTCCTGATCAGGGAAAGACAAGCTGATCAAACCCGGCAGTCGTTCGCTTTCCGCGCCGTTGTGGATAAAATAAACGCCGCTTGCGCTTAATTCCCGCAGGAAAACGCGTTCCAGTCCCGTAATATACGCAATATCTTCTTTCAGCGTCCG
>CAJOFP010000403.1 GCA_905233795.1 uncultured Oscillibacter sp.
AGAACGGTATTCGCCAAATACGCGGATTTTTCGGGCCGCGCCCGCCGGAGCGAATACTGGTATTTTGTATTATTTAATTTTCTGGTCAGTCTCGTGATTACCGGTATTGGCGGTATGATTTTCAGAGACTGGCTGGTCAACGCGTTCAACGGCTTATATTCTTTATGTGTGATTGTCCCCGCGCTCGCCGTACTGGTTCGCCGTCTGCATGACACGGGAAAATCGGGTTGGTTCGCGCTGTTCGCGCTCATTCCCGTAGTCGGCGTTTTTATCGAGATTTATTTTCTTGTTCAGGACAGCGATCCCGGTCGTAATTTATACGGCCCCAATCCCAAAGACAGCGCGATTTTTTATTAATTATCGAATTATCCAGCATAAATATAATAATATAATAAATAATATATTAAAATATACGCAAGGAGAGTTATAATTTTATGCAGGAGTGCAAGATTTTAAATTTATCCGCGCCGAAACACGGCGTCGAGTCCAAGACGATGAAAAACGGGGAATTTACGCTGTATGATTATCCCGAAGGGGAGGAACGCGTCAACGCGTATCTGAAAAAAGGCTGGGTGATTTCCGGCTTTTCGTATGTCGGGCATAATCATATGGTGATTGTCCTGACGCGCTGAGACGGATATAAATTTTAAAATTTGAATAATAAAATAAATATAAAAAAATACGGGGGGGGGGTCGGTCTGGAATTTAAAGCCGATTGACTTGAGCGAAGTGCGGGGAGAAGTCAACGGACTGTTAATTCCCGGCGAGGAGATGTTAGCGGCGTTCAAGACGATCCGGGATCAGCTGATTTTTACCAATCTGCGCGTGATCGCCGTGGACGTGCAGGGCATTACGGGCGCCAGAAAATCTTATACGACCCTGCCATATTCTAAAATACAATATTACGCGATTCAGACGCCGGGATTTATGGAATTAGTCCCGGATTCGGAATTATATCTCGTGTTCTCCAACGGGTTTACGGCTACGTTTGAGTTCCGCGGCGGGACGGATATAGGCGGGCTCAGCCGCGTAATCGCCGATTATGTGTTAAATCATCGCTGAATAATATTTCCACGCGTGATTTTATCGCGCAATTTACGCGTGATTTTATCTCGTGGTTTTATCGCGTGATTTACGCGTGATTCTATCGGCTTTACACACGCAGGATGAGCGCGCCGCGTTCGTCCCGCGTTTTTTTATTATTTTTTATATTTTTATATTATAATTTTATATTTATGGGGATTTGCGCGGATTTCAAGATAGATATTATAGACATTTGAGAATTTTTATATTATAATGGATATTATAATATAAATTATAATATCGCGGGGCGCGGATGAGCCCCGCAAAGGGGATGGAAGATTGAAAGCGATTAGAATGACGCTCGCGGAGGGAATCCGGCTGACCTGTCTGCCCTCGCGCAAATTTAAAACCGGGATTTTATCCGCGCAGTTTATCACGCCGCTACGCCGCGACACGGCGTCTTTGGGCGCGCTGATTCCGTCGGTACTGCGCCGGGGGACGACGAAAAGTCCCGGCATGGGCGAACTGGCGCGCCGTCTGGATACGCTCTACGGGGCGCGGATTGATCCGGCGGTGCGGAAAATCGGCGAACGGCAGTGCGCCGGATTTGTGGCGAGTTTTATCGACGAAGCGTTTACGCCGGGCAATGAAAAATTATTGGAGCCGGTTGTGGATTTGATTTCGGAATTGTTATTAGACCCCGCCACATGGCACGGAAGATTCCAGCCGGCGTGGTTCGAGAGTGAAAAGGCGAATTTAATGGACGCCGTGCGGGGCATGATCAATGACAAGCGCGAATGGGCGGGATATAGATTGCTGTCTGAGATGTGCCGCCGGGAGCCGTATGGCGTGCCGCGTCTGGGCGACGAGAAAAGCGTTTCGCGCTTGGGGCCGGTGCGGACGTTCCGGCGCTATCGGGATTTATTGGCGTCGGGGCGTATGGAGTGGATTTATTGCGGAAGCGCGGAGCCGGAGCGGGTGCGCGATTTATTAAGAAGCGCGCTGATCGCCATGCCGCGTGAGAATATGGCGGCTTTGCCGTCGATGGCGCGTCACCGTCCGCGGCGTCAGGTGCGGGAAGTCACGGATCATATGGACGTGACGCAGGGCAAACTCGGCATGGGTTTCGCGTGCGCGGGCGATGACGTGACGGCGTTTAAATTGTTTTTAAACGTCCGGGAAAAATTGTCGTTATGCTATTACGCGTCGTCGATATTCCACCGGCAAAAGCGTTTAATGACGGTTTCGTCCGGGATTGAGTTTGAGAATTACGAGAGAACGCGGGACGAGATATTAAAGCAATTAAAAGCCGTACAGGACGGAAAAATTGAGGATTGGGAATTTGAGGCGGCGCGGAGCGCGTTATTACACGCTTACGCGTCCATGGGCGACGCGCAAAGCCGTCTGGAGAATTTTTATTTAAATCAGGCGGTTCTGGATTTGAACGAGACGCCGGAGGAACTGGCGGAAAACGTGAAAAACATCACGCCGGAGCGCGTACAGGAAGCCATGTCCGGCGTCAATTTAGACACGATTTATTTTTTGCGCGATAATGAAAATGAATAAAAAACGCGTGAGAATATAAAAAATAATAAAATTTTAATTTAATATTTAATTTAATAAAAAAATAATATAAAAATAATATAAAATCCGGAAGAAGGGATTTAATACAGTGGGTATGCGGATGGAATATTATAAACGGCTGGGCGAGACGGCGCATATGTCGAAACTGGACAACGGATTGCAAATTATTGTCGTTCCGAAGCCGGGTTACGCGAAAAAATACGCGTTTTTCGCCACGCGTTACGGCGGCATGGATACGCGTTTTGAATTGGACGGAAAATGGCTGGATACCCCGGCGGGGATCGCGCATTATCTGGAGCATAAGACGTTTGACACGGAGGACGGAAACGCTTTGCAGACGCTGGCTTTGAACGGCGCGGATCCGAACGCTTTCACGTCAAATGACATGACGGGTTATTATTTTGACTCGACGGAAAAATTTGAGGAAAATCTGGATATTTTATTAAAATTCGTGTCGATTCCGTATTATACGCCGGAAAGCGTGGAGAAAGAGCGGGGCATTATCGCGCAGGAAATCAGGATGACGGAGGACGAGCCGGACTGGCAGATTTATATGCGTATGTTACGCGCCATGTACGCGAAACACACGGCGCGTGTCGCCATCGCCGGGACGGTGGAGAGCATTCAGGATATTACGGCGGATGTGTTGAATCAATGCCATAAGGCGTTTTATACGCCGTCGAATATGATATTAACTGTAGTAGGGGACGTGGACCCGGCGCGAATTGAGGAAACGGCGTCGAGAATCCTGCCGAAATCCGGCGGGCCGGAAATCGCGCGGGATTACGGGGACGAAACGGATGAAATTCCCGAGCATGAGACGAGAATTGACATGGAAGTATCGTCGCCGCAGTTTCTGGCCGGATTTAAATGCCCGCCCGCGCCGCGTGGGGAAGCGCGTTTGAGACAGAGTTTAATCGGCGAACTGGCGGGAGATATATTGCTTGGCGATTCCAGCCCGTTGTATCAGAAATTATATGAAGCGGGCTTGATTAACGGGAGTTTCGGCGGCGATTATGATTTAATGCCCGGCTTGGCGTGTTTTTACGCCGGGGGCGAGAGCCGCGATTCCAGAGCCGTGACGGATGAAATATTAAAAGAAGCGGCGCGATTGGGCGGCGGCGCGATTGACCCGGATTTCTTTGAGCGTATCCGGCGGGCGAATTACGGCGCTTGGATCAGAAGTTTAAATTCGTTTGAAAATATCGCCGTTTCTCTCACGGAGGGATATTTTAACGGCTATAATCCGTTCAGATTTCCCGATATATTCGAGTCCGTGACGCTGGAAGATATAGCGGCGTTTTTGCGGGAAAATATTGTGGAAGACCCTCTGTCCCCCTTCCCTTTCAGGGACGGGGGAACGAAAACCGAGAAATCCCCTGAAAGGGAAAGCGTTGAAAGTTGGAAAGTCCCCCCTGAAAGGGGGGATTTAGGGGGGTATTTATTTTAAAGTAAATGACAGTGGGATTTAGGGGGGTATTGAGCAAACAGGGAAAAAATATATAAATATAAAAAAATAAAAATATAAAAAAATATAATAAAGAGAGGAGAGAGGAAATTTGACCGCGCTGAAAGATATGCCGATTAGTTTTCCCGGCCTGTTCGGGGCATGGGAATGGAACCCGGACCCGATAGCGATTCACATCGGACACGGCGTCTATTGGTACGGGATTATTTTAGCGTTCGCCATGTTGTGCGGGGTATGGCTTTCGATGAAAGCGGCGAAACGCTGTGGACTGGAAGAAGAATATATATTGGATTTAGTCCTGTTCGCCGCGCCGTGCTGTGTGATCGGATCGCGGATATATTATGTAGTATTTAATCTGGATTTATATCGCAATCAGGACGGCGGGATAGATATAGGCCGCGCCATCGCCGTATGGGACGGCGGCATAGCGATTTACGGGACGGTAATCGCCGGGACGCTGGTGGCGTTAATATACGCGGCGAGAAAAAAAATCCCGTTCGGCGCGCTGGCGGACGCGGCGATTCCCGGCTTAATGCT
>CAJOFP010000404.1 GCA_905233795.1 uncultured Oscillibacter sp.
TCCCCTTCCCCCACGCGGTTATATATTAGTATCGCTCGTCCCCGTTTGTCAAGTCCGGGTTACTTATCAGAGGTGATTAACATGTTGGCTCGAACGGAAATAAAAAATGCCCACGACCGAATACCGTGGGCAAAAAAGTTGAGGGCGCTTCTCAGCGCAATCAAAAAATAAAGAACGTAATTATAATAATCAAAATAAAGAGGATTGTCAAGAGGTTTCTCAAAAATTTTTAAAAAAATTTAATCATAAAAAAAGACGGACGGGTAGCGTCTCTTCCCTGATGGCCGCAATCGCCGATGATAGGAAGACCGGCGCGGCGGATTATCTCTTGTCCAGTTATTTATTAGACGCAAATCAAACGCGATTAAGCGTAAATATTCAAAATTATAAAAGGAGAACGCGATAAAATAGTAATCGGTTATACAATACGAAATTTAAAATTGAAGTAACAGATTACGATTTTATCGCGTTCTCCTTTTTCTTGAACTCACAATGATTTATGATTAAATAAAGAATAAATATTATTTCATATTATTTGCTGTTATTCGTTGTGTCTTTTAATAACACGTCATGGGCGCCGCCTTCCACAATCGAAACGGAGGAAACCAGCGTCAATTTCGCCTTGTCGCGCAGTTCCGGAATCGTCAACGCGCCGCAGTTGCACATGGTAGAACGCACTTTCGCCAGCGTCGCGGCCATACCGTCCGCCAACGCCCCGGCGTATGGGACATATGAATCCACGCCCTCTTCAAATGTCAGTTTCGACGCGCCGCCAAGATCGTAACGCTGCCAGTTCCGGGCGCGGGCGCTCCCCTCGCCCCAGTATTCTTTCATATAACTGCCGCCGATTAAAATCTTATTGCCGGGCGCTTCGTCAAATCTTGAGAAATAACGCCCCAGCATACAGAAATCAGCCCCCATAGCCAGCGCCAGCGTAATATGATAATCCTGCACAATGCCGCCGTCCGCGCAGATGGGAATATAAACGCCCGTCTCCTGAAAATATCGATCCCGTTCCCCGGCTACGTCAATCACAGCCGTGGCCTGTCCCCTGCCGATACCTTTTGTCTCACGCGTAATACAGATCGACCCGCCGCCGATGCCGATTTTCACAAAATCCGCGCCGGCGTCCGCCAGAAATCGAAATCCCTCGCCGTCCACGACGTTTCCCGCGCCGACTTTGACAGTATTTCCATAGCGATCCCGAATCCATTTCAGCGTTCTGGACTGCCATTCCGAATATCCTTCAGACGAATCTATAACTAACACATCCGCCCCGGCGTCGATCAAAGCCGGTACGCGCTCTTCATAATCCCGCGTGTTAATCCCCGCGCCGACGACATAACGCTTTTGCGCGTCTAATAATTCCAACGGGTTTTCTTTATGCGAATCATAATCTTTACGAAATACAAACGCCACCAAATGCCCGTCGTCTGATATAACCGGCAAGGCGTTTAATTTATGCTTCCAGAGAATATCATTCGCCTGACTGAGCGTACTGCCGGACGGCGCCGTGATTAATTTTTCAATCGGCGTCATGAAATCCCCGACCCGCGCCGACAAATCCATACGGCTGACCCGATAATCCCGGCTTGTGACAAGACCCAATAACTTTCCTGTCCCGGTTCCGTCATATCCGCCAGCGTGTCATGAATCCGTAAATTAGAATCGCTGCCGACAAAGCCCGCCTTCGTATTTTTCACGCGGCGAACCATTTCCGCCTGTTCCTCAATCGGCTGCGATACATAGATAAACGCGATCCCCCCTTCTTTCGCCAGCGCGACGCCCATTTTCTCGCCGGATACGGACTGCATGACCGCCGAAACCATCGGGACGTTCATGATTAAATCCGATTCTTCGCCTTTTTTAAATTTCACAATCGGCGTCCGCAGAGAGACATTCATGGGAATACATTCCGCCGACGAGTACCCCGGCACCAGTAAATATTCGCTGAACGTCCGGGAAGGTTCAGAAAAGAAATACGCCATATGAAAACCCCTGCCTTTCCAAAATTTATATAAATTATTATTATATCATATTTCCCGCTTTCGCGCTCATATTTTTATTATATTTTATATTTATTTTTTCGCGCTTATAAACTAAAATAATCTCTCGCGGATTCCAATAAATACATATTATAATTGCCCGGAACATTGCGATATAAATCCGGTCCGACGCGTTCGGAATGCCCCATCTTGCCGAAAACTCTGCCGTCCGGGGATAACAGACCTTCTACAGCCCACGTCGATCCGTTCGGATTGAAATCCACATCCATTGTGGGATTGCCGTCCAAATCCGCGTATTGCGTCGCAATCTGTCCGTTTTTCGCCAATTTTTCCAATAATACGCGATCCGGACAGAGAAAACGCCCTTCCCCGTGCGATATGGGAACCTGAATTATATCCCCTGTTTTCACACGCGTCAGCCACGGCGATTTGACCGACGCCACACGCGTCCGCACAATTTTCGACTGATGTCGCCCGATTACATTATAACTCAGCGTCGGCGATTTGTCCGTCAAATCTATAATATCCCCATACGGAACCAAACCCAATTTAATTAACGCCTGAAATCCGTTGCAAACGCCCAAAATTAACCCGTCGCGCTGATTTAATAACTCGCGCACGGCGTCCGAAACCATAGCGTTTCTGAAAAACGCGGCGATTAATTTTCCCGATCCGTCCGGCTCGTCTCCCCCGGAAAAACCGCCGGGTATCCATATAATCTGGCTCTTTCCGATTTCCTCCGCGAATTTTTCCGCCGATTCCGATACCTGTTCCGCCGTTTGATTTCTGATCACAAAAATTTTCGTATCCAATCCGGCGCGAATCGCCGCCCGTTCGCTGTCATATTCGCAATTACTGCCGGGAAACACGGGAATTAATACTTCCGCTTTCTTTACGCGTACTTTCGGCGGCGTGATAAAACTTGCTTGCGCGTCCGCGCTTAAATCTTTTAAATTATTTAACGCGTTTTTATCTTCTTCCGGCGTCCGATTGGGATACACATCCTCTAAAACGCTTTCATTTAAATTTAATAATTCCGCTATGCTTACGCGTTCGCCGCCAAATAAAATATATTCGCTCTCCGTCGTCTCCCCGATTTTCACCGCATATTTATTATTATCTAATTCTTCCGAAAGCTCCGCAATAATCATTATCAATCTCCTGAAATCCTATCCGATTTCCGAATGACATATTGATAATCGCTTCCGCAATATTATTTTCAACCGCCCACGCGGATTTTATAATCCCCTGTTCGCAGAGCGCGTGAAAATCGCTCCACATTTCTTTTATATTCTTATAATTTATATTTTTACGATTATCTCCCGCGCAAAACGCGTAAATATAATTTCCCGGCGCTTTAAACTCCGGCGATAATACACGCGGCGCGTCAATCGGCGCGACGGCAAACGAAATCAGCGTCGGCGGCACGTCTAAATTTAAAAACGAT
>CAJOFP010000405.1 GCA_905233795.1 uncultured Oscillibacter sp.
CGGCGCGCCCACCGAGGAGGAAGGCGAGACCGTCCGTGCGACCATCATGGCCTGCGCCTCCGAGGAGGATGTGGACGCGATCCCCCAGATGACCGTTCTGTTCGGCGATGTGGGCGTTCTGCGCTTCCCCGACTGGGTTGCCGCCGGCAAGCCTGACGAAAATCATGACCGCTTTGCTGGTACTGGACGCCGTATCTGACGGACGCCTGTCCATGGAACAGGAAATCACCGCCAGCGGCGTTGTCAGAAGCGTACCCGCCGGAAGCAGTACCGCCAATCCGGCCTTAAAAGAAGGCGAAATCATGACTGTACGCAATTTGTTATATTGCTTACTGGTCAAATCCGCGAACGAGTCCGCCGATGTGCTGGCCGAGGCCGTTTCCGGCTCCGTGTCGGATTTCGTTGATCTCATGAATCAGAAAGCGCAGGAATTAGGCTGTGAAAATACCCATTTCGTCAACCCGCACGGCTTTCACAATTACGATCACTATACAACCGCGTGGGACATTTCCGTGATTACCCGCGCCGCCATGAAATACCCGGATTTTATGACGATTTGCGATACGGTCAATATCACAATCCCGGCGACGAATCTTTCTCCCCAGCGTACCGGATGGAATACCAACGCTTTGCGCTCCCGCTGGACTTATGGGGATAAATATATCAATCCGGAGGCGCACGGCGTCAAAACCGGATCGACAAACGAAGCCGGTTATTGTCTGGTATCCACCGCCGAACGCGGCAGAATGCACGTTTTAAGCGTCGTAATGGGCGCGGAACGCGTCACTGAAGATAACGGAAGCGTAACCGTCCGCAGTTTCTCCGAGACGACGCGTTTATTTAACTGGGGCTTTGACAATTTCCGTTACGCGACGATTTTAGAACCGGAAATCCCCATTCAGGAAATCCCGGTGGATTTGTCCAAGACCGATTATGTAGTGGCGATTTCGTCCGACGCCGTTGAGGCTTTAATCCCGGCGAAACTGTCCGGCGATAAAATGGAAAAAGTCATCACGTTCGACGACGAGATTTTAACGGCCCCCGTGGAAGCCGGACAGCATTTAGGCGCGCTTGAACTGCGTTACAAAGGCGTGACGTATGGCAAATCGGATTTACAGGCGTTGTCCGGCGCGGAGGCGTCCCAATGGAAAGTGGCGCTGCGCCGCGTGGAGGAATTTGTACGCCGTCCGATTGTAATAGGCGTCGGCGGGGCCGTACTGCTGGCCGTCGCGATTCTGGGTATCCGCTCCCTGATTTTCAGCCGTAACCGCTATCGCTACGGACACGCCGTCTCCAATTCACGCGGCGGTTATACCGGCAACAAAAAACGCAGATAATTAAAAAATCTTTTAATCATTTAAAAATTAATAAAAATTAAAAATATTTCCCGTCCCGGATAATCCGCCCGGAACGGGAAATATTATTTTTATTCATCTTCGCTCTCGCCGTTTTCGCCGTCATCGGCGGAAATATACATCTCTTCCGCGTCATACAACGCTTTTTGCATCATTTCCCGCCCTTGCGCGTTCTCTTGACTGTCCGGCAACGCGTCCAGCGCGTCCGACATCACGCGGGCCATTAATAAATACATCCGTTTCCAATCCGGGCCGCCCATAAAAAATATCTCCCCCTTACGCGCTTATTATGCGTTAGATTCTAACGCACTTTGCACATATTATCATAATTCGCCGCTAAAATCAAGACGCCAAAATTATAAAAATTATCAATTTCATCTCGGACTGCGTATTGACCCGGAGACGCACGACAAAATTTTCTATATCGCCTCTTATGAGGGACGGAGCGGAAGCGGACAGATTTTATATTTAATGCGCAAGTGTATCGCGGAATTTGAGGCGGCCCACGGGAAAATACCGCTGGATCAGATTCCTGACCCGGAGACGGAGCCTTTCCGATATTAAAAAAATCAAAATTTAAAAAATCACGGGAACGCGGCCCCAACATCGAAAGGAGTAAACTCCAAAGAGACCGCGTCCCGCTTGGTACTTAGCCGGACAGTTATTCTTATTTTACGCTGTCCGGCGCGTCACGGACAGGTTTCCCAATCCCATCCGATAAACGCCATTTTTTGGGAAATATTATCCGGAGATAGTACCCGTGACCGTGATTGTGCCGGTCTTATTGTCAGCATCGGTTACAGTAATGATAATATTAACGGCGCCGGCCTCATCAGGCGTACCGCTGATTGTAATATTATTCTCTCCCGCTGTAACAGTCAAGCCGCGAGCATTATAACCCGCTTCACTTGTCGCCGCCGCGAAAGTGTAAGGACCTGTGCCGCCGCTAATGTCGCCGCCATCCGCCGCGCCGGAAATCGTAACCGCAGTAATATCTGAAGTTGTACCTG
>CAJOFP010000406.1:0-1716 GCA_905233795.1 uncultured Oscillibacter sp.
GTCGGGACTTCCGTGGGGGTCGGGGTTGTATCCGTCGGGGCTTCCGTGGGCGTCGGGGTGTTTGTCGCGGCTTCCGTGGGAATGCTCGCGTCGTCGTTTACGTTGTAATATTCCTGTGTATTGTCGTTCAAATATCCGACTCTGTTTGTCTGGCCATCGACTTTGAACGACAACGCGAGATCCGCCGTCATATTTTCAGTCGGGGCGAACCATAACGTCGCAATCGTCTGCCCGTTGGAAATCGTGTGATTGTGATAACTGGTATCCGTATAGATAATGCCGAGATAGCCGTCCTGATTCGCGTCATCCATAGAATACGGATTCAGGGCAATCTCATAGCTTTGCGTATCGCCGAAATCGTCCTCTTCCGTATACGCCGGAATTTCGCCCGCCACGATTCTGGCGATCTGATACTGTTCGCTGTCGAATTTTACATAGACGCCGGTGGAGTTAATATCAAAACTGTTATCCTCGCCGGACAGTGTGACGCCCACGATCTGATAATTGATATTTTTGACTTCCCGCGCCTCAATATCCGTGAATCCGAGCGTCACGGAGCGGGCGTTTTCCGTCTGTGTCGCCAGAGCGGGCAAAATGAACGAAAACAGCGTCACAAGGGCTATCGCGCCGCTTATGATCTTTTTGTTAAAAAATTTCATAAATCCTCCTGTTATTTTTAATCTGACAAGCTGTGAATATTTTTCGTGATATAAGCGATCAGCTTATTTACGTCCGCGATGTCAACTATATCGTCGTCTCCCGCGACATTCGCCGCGTCGAAATAGTTTCCTGTCAGGATATTGTTTTTCGTGACATGCGCGATAGCGGCGTTGACATCCGCGATGTCGACCGCGTCATCGCCGTTCGCGTCGCCGGGTTTCACATTCGAAGCGGCTCCGCCCGTGACCGAGAAAGACGCGACTTTTTTGCGCGCGCCGTTATTGTTGTTCGCGTAATCGGACAGATAAATCGTATAATCGCCCGCGTCCATATCCATCGGATACGCTTCCGTATTGAGGGTTGTCCCCTCCGCCGTTACGATGTTGATATAATAAATATCGCTTTTTGTCGGCTTGTCGCTCGTCCCTTTTTGAATCATGACGAGATACAGCCGGTCTTTTTCCGCGCCCGTCTGGGTGATGGTAAATTTAGTATCGTCTCCCACAGCGACTTTTTGAACGGTCGTTCCCTTTTCATTGGTAATATCCCCCACCTGACCGCCCGCCGCCAACGCCGCGCCGCACAGCAGCGACAGCGCCACGCACAGCATAACGCATTGCATCCAAAGTTTTTTCACCGCGTGGATTCCTCCTTTTCTGTTGTCCGCGACTCGTTCCGGAACCCGTCCAGATAACGAATCATGATTGTCGCCAGCTCGCCCCTTGAAATGACGCCGTCCGGGTCTATTTTATCCGGCGTCGTCTCCGCGATGAGTTCATTGAAATATCCCCAATAAAGAGCCTTTTTCCCCCAATCGGCGATTTGTCCGCTGTCCGCGAAGCCGTCGTCATAGACGCGGGTCAGGAGCTGTTCCACGCCGCTCACGCCGCCGTTATCAGCGAACAACGCCGCCATGACGGTTTGGCGCGTCACGGGATCGTCCGGGAAGAACGATTCGGATGACGCCTTGCCGTCAGGATAGTCTTGCGCGTGGAACCAAGCCGCGGCGTTCCGCGTTTCGTCGGGTTGGTTTCGCATATCCCCGTAAAAATCGGG
>CAJOFP010000406.1:1749-2336 GCA_905233795.1 uncultured Oscillibacter sp.
GGGACGGAAGCGGCCATCCGAGGGGATGTCATATAATCCGCGCTCGCGGCCCTCACGGATGTCCGTTTCCGCCGGATGTCCCGCGATGTCGGTAAAATCGGCGGGGGGCTCCGGGATTGTTATGTCCGGAAACCGTTCCGTTTCCGACGCGCCGCAGGCGGCCAGCGTCAGGACAAGCAGGACAAGCGGCGCGAGAAGCGGAATTGGAATTGGAATCGAAATTCGCTTTTTCAATGATACGTTCATCTGTTTTTCCCTTCATGGAATTGATATATCATCGCTGTAAAATATCCAAAGGGCCGGGACGGGCCAGCGCGGGCAGCCAGCATTTCATTTGCAACGATCTCCTTTCCTCGCGTAATCTCCGAATTTACGCAGCCATTAATTGGCAATTATCTTATTTAATATTATTATTATTTATTTTTTAGTTATATTTATATCACAGACGGGTCAATATTGCAATCTAAAGAAAATTTTATTCTATTACAATTCCATTACAAAATCGGCCGCGCCGTCGGCGTTCAGACAAGCCGTAAATTCATGACAACAAGTAAAACATCCAAAAGTCGCCGACATTTCCGTTTTGC
>CAJOFP010000407.1:0-1698 GCA_905233795.1 uncultured Oscillibacter sp.
TTTGAGGATGATTTCAAAGACGGATTTTCGGAGAAATTAATTCTGGTACGGACTTCCAGAAAGCGTCCGTAATAATCGACAGTCGCGTCGAGAAAAGCCGTTTTTAAATTTTCCGCGTCTTTTTTGTCCAGCAAAGACCATAATTTTCGACAGATTTTTTTATTGCCGGGTTTTTCACGCCGTCTCAGGACGCGCATAAGGCGCAGGAGCGTCTTTCTGGAATGGGCCGTATCAAGCGCGATGGGGGTATTTTCGTCCGTTTCACGGGTTTCCCGGTCGTCCTGACAGGGCGGAAGAACGCGATCCAGTTCGTCATATAAATCCTGTTTCTCGAAATAATCCAGAAGCCAGTAAGCGGCGCCGGTAAGGGCGGAATCGGCGTTGAAAAGGCCGGGATCGTCCAAAAACCGCAGGGGCAGGGAAACGGCCGTGGCCAGCGCGCCGAGGATTTCCTCGCGCCGATAATTTTTCTCAAATTCGCGGAGTAAAAATGGAATCGCGGCGCGGGCGGCTGACTCCCTGAGGCGCGATTCGGCGTCGGTTATGCCAATCGGGTATTGCTCGCCCAAATCCGGGAAATTCCGGTAAAGCGATATGATTTCCGAGAACATACGTTCTTCAGAGGGGGATAAATTTAAATTTTTCAGATTTTCCGTTGTGACGGGTGTCCCGGCGAAACGTCCGGGGCCGCCGCTGTCTTTCTTTTTCAAAATCGCGTCGCCTCCAGTTCGGCTCACGCGTTCGTTCAAAAATATATTGAAATATATTGAAACTGAAAAATATAAAAATAAATTTTATTATATTTTATTATTATTATTTATTATTATATTTTTGATTATATTTTATTTTTTTGAACTCGTTTGAGCCTGTTTTGATTGAATTTATAATATAAATTTATAATCGCGCCGATACGGATTATAAATTTATATTATAGCATAATTTTTCGCTTCTGTCACGGCGGTTCCCGGATTTTCCGGCGTTTTCGCGTTCATATCGGCGCGGAGAGTTGACAAGAAATCTTTTCGGGGATAAAATAAAATATAATATAAAAAATATTATGCGCGAGGGGGCGTTTTTTTGTGAGACGACGCCGGATCGGCGGGACTTCCCGATTTTTATTTTTATTTTTATTATTTTTATTATCCTGCGCGATATTATCCGCCTGCGGCGCGCCGGACGCGGAAACGGAACCGGAATCGCGCTCCGTGTCTTTTATCGCAATGGATACGTTTATGGAATTTACGGCGTATAAAAATATAAATAATAATATAAATCATTCGCCGGATGATAATATTAATAATAATCTTGATTTGGGCGCGGCGCTGGACGAGGCGAAACGCGCCGTACTGGAAATCGAGGCGGAAATGTCGGCGACGAACCCGGAAAGCGATATTTATAAAATAAATATCAATAACGGCGGGGAAATCCAATCCGGGACGGCGGAAATATTGAAAAACGCGTTAAAATACTGCGAACTGACCGACGGCGCGCTGGATTTGTCCGTTTATCCGGTTGTAAAATTATGGGGCTTTACAACGGATGAATATCATGTCCCGACAAAAGAGGAAATTGATGATTTATTGCAATTCGTGGATTATAAAAATATTAAATTAAATAATTTAAATAATCACGAAATCGAACTGGAGCCCGGCATGGAAATCGACGCGGGCGCGGTCGCCAAAGGTTACGCCGGAAAAA
>CAJOFP010000407.1:1856-3569 GCA_905233795.1 uncultured Oscillibacter sp.
GCCCGCACGGGGTAAAATACTGGCATATTATCGATCCCGAAACAGGACGCCCGGCGAAAAAAGGCTTATTATCCGTCACGATTGTGGGACGCGACGGGATGTTATGCGACGCGCTTTCGACGGCCTTATTTATCATGGGGGCGGAACGCGCCGAGTTATTCTGGCGGACGCATCAGGATTTAAATTTCGATATGATTTTAATTACCGACAAAGGCGAAGTCTTATCGACGCCGGGTCTGGATTTTAAACTGACCGATAACGCCGAGGAATATAAACTGCATATTCTTGAAATTTAATATTTTAAATTTAATATTTAATAATATTTATTTTATTAATATAAATATTTATATTTAATATTTTATATATTTTCGGAGAGCGGCGGAAAGATGTTTGAGATTTTAAGAGCGGTCGCGCTGGTCATGTGGGATTGGACGCGGGAACTGTCCGGGACGACGGAAGGAATTTTATTGATTATATTAATTATTATATCGCCGTTTTTGATCTATCAGATATGCGCGCCGATCCGGAAAAATATGGATGTCATGACGGGCCCGGAATTTGAGCGTTATTGCGCGGAATTATTATCAAAAAACGGATTTAAACAGGTAAAAGTTATGGGCGGCTCCGGGGATCAGGGCGCGGATATACTCGCCGTCAAGATGGGAAAAAAATATTGCGTACAGTGCAAGCGTTATCAGAAAGCGTTAAGCAATAAGCCCGTACAGGAAGCCTTTACCGGCGCGAAAATTTATCACTGTCAAGTCGCGGTTGTGATGACAAACAGCACGTTTACGAAAGGCGCGAAAGAGGCGGCGAGTAAAACGGGCGTATTGCTCTGGGATCGCGCCAAATTACTGCGTATGGGCGCGAAACCGGATTTTTAAATTATATTTTTAAATTATAAAAATTATAAAAAATTATAAAAATATAAATAAGCGTTGGAAAGAGGCGAGCCGGCTTGCTAAAATCTCAATCTCAATCTAAATCGAAATATCTCACGAGACAGAGAAAGATTTTAATTTCTTATCTGGATAACCACCCGGATGAGGCGTTGACGGCGCGGGAAATCGCCGACGCTTTACAATCCGAGAATATAAGCCTGAGCGCCGTATATCGAAATCTATCCGAATTGGAAGAAGAGGGAAAACTGCGGCGGCAGTCCAGCGCGGGGAATCGAAAGATTAAATTTCAATATCTGGACGCCGCCGCCTGTCGGGACAAACTGCATTTGACCTGTACGCGCTGCGGGCGGACGTTTCATATGAATAACGAAACGGCGCGGAGTTTAATCCACGCGGCGGAAGAGGCCGACGGTTTCGAGATCGACAAGTCAGAAACGGTTTTATACGGCGTCTGTGATTCCTGCCGGAAATAAAAATAAAAAATAAAATTCCCCGTTTCATGTTTGATTTCAATTTTTAATTTTTTAATTTTTTTGAGATTCCCTCTTGACAAGGCCTTTATCCCGTGATAGTATAAGCAAGCATTTATTTGCGCCGGTTTTTTAGCAGGAACCGGAAAAACAGTGTGGTCAGTAGCTACGCGGCATATTTAAGCCTATTCTTCCTCTGCTAAGGGGTTTAGGGGGCGTATAAAATACTTTTTGTATGATTTACGCCCGCGCCGTTCTTTGCTACTGACATGGAACGGCGCTATATTTTTATCCGTTCCCCACTGGCGGCGCGAATGGGAAAACCACGCCGTGTCACACTT
>CAJOFP010000408.1 GCA_905233795.1 uncultured Oscillibacter sp.
TTTATACAATATTGCGTTTAAAATAAAAAAATCTCCCGTCAACGCCGGACGGCGTCGGGAGAATCGCGCTTGCGCAAATAAAAATTTTATTTCAAAAATATAAATAAAATCAATGTCATTCACTTTAAGAAATCCCCCCAGCCGCTTCGCGGCTTTCCCCCCTTTGACAAGGGGGGCTTGAGGTTGGTTCCTCCCGTTTCGCCCCCCTTGTTAAAGGGGGGTGGCGCGTGAAACGCGCCGGGGGGATTCAATTAAGTGAATGAGATCGAAATAATAATAAATCCGCCGTCCGCGATTTTTACGAGCGGCGGGTTTTTGATTGCGCGTTTGATTGCGAATGGAGTTAAAATTATTTAAGCTCGACTTTGCCGCCGACATCCTCAATTTTCTTCTTGAGTTCCTCGGCCTCGTCTTTGGAGACGCCCTCTTTAATGGTGGACGGATTATTCTCGACGGTGCCTTTCGCCTCGGCAAGACCCTGTCCGGTAATCTCGCGGATAACTTTGATAACTTTAATCTTGGAGGACGCGTCAAAGCCGGTCAGGACGACATCAAACGAAGTCTTTTCCTCGACGACGGGGCCGGCGGCGGCGGCGGGCGCGGCCATCGCGGCGGCGGATACGCCAAATTCTTCTTCCAGAGCGTGTACCAGTTCGCTCAGTTCTAAAACAGTCAACTGCTTGATTTCTTCAAGCAGGGCGTTTGTCTTTTCGGACATGTCAATAAACCTCCCAATCGGTTATTTTAATTTTTAAGTTATTTAAATTTTTCGCGCTTGCGATATGGCGCGGATTTTTCACGCGTAAATTGCGTGAATCGCGTGAATAAAGCGCGGATTATTCGGCGGCGGGAGCCGCTTCGACGGCTTCTCCGGAATCGCCGCCGCCTTTCTTCTCGGCGATTTGCTTTAATACCACGGCAAGACCCGTAATCGGGGCTAACATGGTACCCAGCGCCTGCGCCCGTAAAATCGGCAGGGGCGGGATCGCGGCCAGTTTGTTGATGGTATCCAAATCAACGGCCTTACCCTCCATGAATCCGCCTTTAATCTCGAATTTACCGTCCAATTTCTTGGCGGTATCGGCCATAATGCGGGCCGGGGTAACGGGATCGTCGCCCAGCGCCAGAGACGTGGTGCCGCTTAACAGATGATCCAAATCGCCCAGTTTGAGATTGTCGAACGCGAAGCGCAGGAGCGTATTTTTCACGACGGCGTAATGGACGTTGTTTTCACGGCATTCCCGACGTAAAGCGGTATCTTCCGCGACGGTAATTCCGCGATAATCGACGATCACGCCGGCGGTGGCGTTTTTGATTTTCTCCGTCAGATCCTCCACAATCGCTTTCTTTTCGGCGAGAACTTTCGCGTTTGGCATAGCTGTTTTTCACCTCCGGATTAAAAAATAAAAAAATAAAAAATAATAAAAAAACACACGCGACCAAAAAAACGCCCCGCGTCAATACAGACACAAGGCGTGGCAGTACGAAATAACATACATAGCCGCCCTCGGCGGGACTTATGGGAATTAAAATAATTATAAAATAATTAAAATCCCGCCCGCTGTCTTTGGAACGCGAAAAATATTATAAGCGCGTTAAAATGAAAAGTCAAGCGTGAATTTCAAAAATTTTATAATTTTTATTTTTATTCGCGTATCAAGCGGGATATGATAATTATTTTGGGGAAATCGCCGGTTGACTGTTTATAAAAATAATTGTGACAAGCGCGACGGATTGATAACGGGGAGGGGAAATATGAACACAGGCTATTTAATTTTACAGGACGGACAGGTATTTGAGGGGCGTTTATTCGGCGCGGAGCCGGATAATAATAATTCTATCGGCGAGCTGGTATTTACGACAAGCGTAGTCGGCTATATTGAGACGCTGACGGACCCCAGTTACGCCGGACAGATGATTTTACAGACTTATCCATTAATTGGAAATGTCGGCATGATACCGGAGGATTTTGAGGGGCCATGCGCGGCGGCGGGGTATATCGTCCGGGAGCATTGCGATACGCCGTCGAATTTCCGCGCCGGGGAGACCGTGGACGCGTTTTTAAAATCGCACGGCATACCGGGATTAAGCGGCGTCGATACCCGGCAATTAACAAGAATTATACGCGAAAAAGGCGTATTAAACGCCTGTATCTGTCGGGATTTGCCGAAAGATTTAGATTTAACGCGCATATTGGAAAAATTAAATCAATATCGCGTGACGGGCATGGTGAAAAAATATACCTGTGAAAAAATCACGGAATATCCGGCTGAAAAAGAGACGCGTTATCGCGTCGCGCTGATTGATTACGGCGCGAAGAGAAATATACACAGGGAATTACAGAAACGCGGCTGTGAAGTCATCGCTTATCCGGCGGATATTACGGCGGATGAAATATTAAAATCAAATCCCGACGGCGTGATGTTATCGAACGGGCCGGGAGACCCGGAAGAATGCGTATATCAGATTCAGGAAATCAAAAAATTACTGGGTAAAATCCCGTTATTCGGGATTTGTTTAGGCCATCAATTAACGGCGTTGGCAGCCGGGGGCAGGACGTATAAATTAAAATACGGACATCGCGGAGCGAATCAGCCCGTAAGAGAGGCGACGAAGCCGGAAAGTCAGGCGTGCTATCGGACGTATATCACCAGTCAGAATCACGGTTACGCGGTGGATGCCGACAGCGTACCGGGGTTGAACGCTTTTACCGTCCAATTTCATCCTGAGGCGAGCGGCGGACCGCTGGACACGTCATTTTTATTTGAAAAATTTTTGAATCTCATGCAAGATTATAAAAATTATAAAAATAATGAATTAAATAATAATTATAATTATATTAATAATAATATTAAGAAAGGCGGTGAATAATTATGCCGCTGGATAGAACGATAAGAAAAGCGCTGATGATTGGTTCCGGGCCGATTGTAATCGGACAGGCGGCGGAATTTGATTACGCCGGAACGCAGGCTTGCCGGGTATTGAAACAGGCGG
>CAJOFP010000409.1 GCA_905233795.1 uncultured Oscillibacter sp.
ACAGCGGGAGACATACGCCGAGCGTAAAAAGCGCGGAGCCGGTAGTGAATCCCGAAGCCATAACTGAAATGATGGCGGAGCCTGTACCGGAAGCCCCGGAGGATATGTCGGAAAATACGAACGAAGCGACAGAAAAAGACGCGAACAACGCGCTGAAAGACACGGATGAAATAATCAGCGAAAATATTTTATTAGCGAAACGCTTTCACAGCGGCGTCGATAACGACGCGGGCGAAGTGATGGCGGAGCCTGTGCCGGAAGCGCCGGAGAACGCGCCGGACGCGAAGATTATAAAAGAAGCGGATACGGGTGAAACGATGGCGGAACCTGTACCGGAAGCCGGGAAAGAGAAATCAAAAGAGAATTTAAAAGAAAAATCGCAAGAAAAAGCGAACGACGCGGCGGTTTTGCAATCGGATTCCCCGGCGAAGCGTTCCAGATCCGCCTCGCCTCTAAAAGATATGCAGGCGGCTTATCTCCAACTGCCGAAAACGGCGGACGCGGAATTGATGGAAGAGAACGCGCCGGATTTATTCAGGAATATGCACGAATTTTTTGAAAAGGCGCAAGGCGCGACGGGTATTATATATTTCGGGCCCGACGTGCGGGAACGCGTTTTGACGGTTCGTCCGATTGATAATGACAAGTCCGACGGTTCCCGGATGTTCCTGCTTGGTCTGCTGGGGACGGATACGCCGGAGACGACAATCGCGCCCAACGCGACGACATATGTCACGATTGAGGATGATGACGATTACGAACCGGCTGTATTTTCCATTGCCGACAGTGAAATTATTTTAACACAGGACAAACCGAGCGCGGAAATCACAATCACGCGGACAGGCGGCGTCCAGTATTTCGGGACGGCGTATGTCTCCACGGTAACGGATACGGCGAAAATCAGCGCTTATACGGCAATGAATAAAAAAGCCATAGGATTTATCCCCGGACAGACTGAAGCGGAAGTGACCGTTACGGCGTCGGATTTTACGCGGGACGGCGAATTTGGCGTCCGTCTGGAATCGGGAGAGCTGGACACGGTAGATCATTATTATATTACAATAAAAATTTCAGCGTTAGAAGAACAGGCGGCGGAATTGCAAAGCGATCTTGAGTCCGCGCCGTTGGAATTTGGAGCGGGATTTTTGTATGAACCGGCGACGCCGGAAGAAACGGAAGAATATTATACAAGCATGGCGGCGAACGCGGACAGCGCGGGCGCGTTGGAACCCGGTCAAAAGGGACAAATAGAAAACGCGCCGGATATTTTCAAAGACAGTGAAGAAACGAATGACGCGGATAGTCAAGATAGTGAAGATAGTGAGGAAACGGCGCGGGACGCGGACAGCGCGGAATTGCAAAGCGATTCTAATATGAATCTTCCGGCCAATGTTTCCGCGTTTACGACGGCGAACGTATTGGCGGGTTATGGGGATATTGCCTATATACGGCTTGTTCCGTCCGTAAGCGGGACTTATTTATTTGAATCCACGAACACTTCAGGCGATCCATACGGCATTCTCTATGCCGCTGATAAAACCTCACAGCTGACTTATAATGACGACGGCGCTGGGAATCGTAATTTCCGTATGAGTTATGATTTAACGGCGAATACGGTTTATTATTTAATATAAAAGCGACGCTTTCTTCTATAACGGAAAAGGTCTTGAATCAGCCGGGTTCCGGGGCGTCCGTGACGGGTTATGAAGCGATTTCAACGGGCGGACAAATAAAATATTTAAAATTCACGCCGTCCCAAACCGGGAAATATATATTTGAATCGACAAACACTTCAGGCGATCCGTATGGCTATTTATATAATTCCAGTAAAGGCGAACAGTTGGCTTATAACGACGACGGCGCGGGGAATAGCAATTTCCAGATTATTTACGATTTGACCGCCGGAACAACTTATTATTATGGCGTCAAATTCTATTCTTCCAGCGCGACCGGAAATATTAATTATAAACTAACTCTTGTCGCTCCCATATGGCTTGGCGCTTCGTCTCAAGGCTGGGGAAGCGGGGCGTCTTTATGGATGAAAAATTATCCCGGCGGCTGGAGTACGGAAGTGACCGGAAGCGACAAGGACAACCGGGCGGATCAGCATGATGACAGCGCCTATCTCCATCAGGAGGACAAAGGCAAGCATTCTATGATTTATTCTAATCAATCCCGGAATTTTTACGGTATTTACGCGATTGATTATAATTTTCAAGTCGAGGGCAGCGCGTCCAAGTCAACGTATTTTGAGACGGACAGCGATCAAAGCTATGAAGGCAGTACCCGTAGCGTCAAGACGGACGGCAGTGTCAGCCGGACGACAAAGACTTTAAACGTAAGCGGCCTGACAGGCAATCATTATATTAAATTCAGCACGGAAAAGACGGCGAAAAAATCCGGCGCGGCGTCTCAGGCTACGTTATATAATTTCCAGTTCCGGTATACGCGCTATCAATTCCAAATGATGAACTCCTGTGAGACGTTTAATCGACAGCTTTATGATTTTACCGCGGGAACGCCGCAGATTTTAGATATTTATTATAACGGCGTAAACACGCGGGTTTATACCCCCGGCGCGCTGGAAGCGAAAAGCGGTTATTTTCCCGTTTTGGGATTCTATGCCAACGCGGATCGAACCATTACGCTGACGGACCCCAACGCGGCGTTGAATACTTCGCGGGGAATCACGCTGAAAGGCGTCTACTTCGCCAGAAGCAATAAAGATTACAGTGACATGTATAACACTTATAATCGCGCCTATAAGACCAGTAACAGCTATTATGTCGGCGCGAATAACGGGACGGTTACTGTGACGTTAAACAGCGGCTTTGTCAAAACGCTGATGGATAAAGGCGTTATCAACAGTTCGGAAAGTTCCGGCGAAACCATTAAAATTTTCCCGGTTTACGAACGTAAAACCGTGGAAGTTCGCTTTGAAAATACAGATCGGGATGATTCCAACAGCGCGACGAAAGGCAAATATGACGCGTCTCATCTCGCGTCTTATATCGCCAATATTATAGAAGCCGCCAACAACGGTTCTCAATCAGGCGTCACCAAACAGACTTACAGCAATGGGACGGATTATTATAGAATGTACGCGCCGAAAGGGTCCGTCATTCGCGTGAAAACCGTCCCCGCCGCCAAC
>CAJOFP010000410.1 GCA_905233795.1 uncultured Oscillibacter sp.
GGGTTTTATTTCTCAAACAAAAAGCGATCTAATTTTAAGATAGGTTCTAAATAAAGGGAGAGGACGCGCCGGAAAAAAATAAAAAAATATTTAAAAAAATTTTTATCGCGGCTATTAATTTTTAAATTTCAGCGCCGATTAGAATATCAAGCGGCGGGAATATAGTAAATATAAAATATAAAAAAATTCATGAAATTGTTTTCTGATTGTAACGGTTTTGTCACGCATGGAAAATACAGTCATGATATAATAAGAGATACAGCGATGATATAAAAATAAAAAAAATAAAGATTAAAAATTAATATTTTTAAGGAGGCGACGGGATGGCGCAGTTTCGTTATACGGCCCTGTCCCGGCACGGCGAAAAAGTCTCCGGCCTCATGGAAGCCTATAACGCCGTGGACGCTACCCGGCGTATCAAAGAAGAATACGGCATGATTTTAAAACTGGCGGAAGTCGCCGTCGCCAAGCCGAATTTTATGGCGGCGGAAGTCGGCGGAAACCGGTTGAACGCGAAAGCGTTTACAGTCATGTGCAGTCAGTTCGCTATTATCTTAGAAGCGGGCGTCCCGCTGGCGCGGGCGGTGAATTTAATCGCCGAGCGTACAACGGATAAAACGCTGAAGCGTTTATTGGACAAAGTCGGACAGGATGTCGAAAACGGTCGGTCTATATCGGCGTCGTTCGCGGAACACGGGGAAAAATTATTGCCCGTGACGTTTATCGAGACGATCCACTCCGGGGAGGAGTCGGGCAATATCGAGAAATCGTTTGAGAGTATGCACGAACATTTCGATAAACAGGCGAAAATGGCGGCGAAAGTCCGAAGCGCGATGGCGTATCCGTTATTTGTCTTATTCGTCGCAATCGCGGTTGTCGTCGTGCTGATGGTCGCCGTGGTGCCGACGTTCATGGAGATGTTTGAGGAATTTGACGCGCAGCTGCCGTTGATGACGCGCATGTTAATAGCGATGAGCAATTTTTTCAGAAATAATTTATTGGTTCTCGCGTTGTGCGCGGTGGGAATCCCGCTGTTTATCAAACTCTATGGCAACACGGAAAAAGGCCGGATGAATCTTGCCAAAATCCAGTTAAAACTCCCGATACTGGGCAATATCGCGCTTTTAACCGCCGCGAGCCAGTTCGCAAACTCCATGACAACGCTGATTGATTCCGGTCTGACCATGAACAAATCCGTTTTTATTACCTCAAAAGTTCTGGACAATTACTATATCAGTCAGGAAATCGGCAAATTGACAAGCCAGCTGGAAGAGGGCAGAACCCTTGGCGAATCCATGCGGGAACAGCAAGTCATGCCCAATATTTTAATCGACATGACCGCCGTGGGGGAAGAATCCGGGGAAGTCGCTAAAACGCTTCACACCGTGGCGCGATTCTATGACGAAGAGCTGGAATCGGCGATTCAAAAAGCGCTTGCCATGATGGAACCCGCTTTGTTATGCACTTTGGGCGTTATCGCGGGATTTATCGTCTTATCCGTCTATCTCGCTATGTTTACGCTTTATGACGCCATGTAAAAACCTTTTTTCTGATTTTTCTGATTAGAACCTCTCCCCTGTCCCCTCCCCTAAGAGGGGAGGGGAACGTAAACAGAAAGTTTC
The DNA here is from genome assembly GCA_905233795.1 of uncultured Oscillibacter sp. Classification (GTDB taxonomy): domain Bacteria; phylum Bacillota; class Clostridia; order Oscillospirales; family Oscillospiraceae; genus Oscillibacter. The sequence goes on from CAJOFP010000410.1 coordinate 1,623, forward strand.
CCGTTTTCGTCCCCCCTCTCCTTATAAGGAGAGGGGGACAGGGGGTAACAAACTTATCCCGCGTCCGATGGAGAAAGCTCCCTTCGGGCCGGACATCATCGGACGCTTGATATAGATTAACCCACACACTACACCAAAAAAACAGATAGAAAACCGACAGGCGGCGTACACAAAAACACAAGCCGCCAACCGAAAGGAGCACAATTTAACATGAAGAACAAACTGAATAACCAGCGGGGTTTCACCCTCGCCGAACTGTTGATCGTCGTGGCGATTATCGCCGTACTCGTGGCGATCTCGATCCCCATTTTCACCACCAAACTGGAAGCGTCCCGCGAATCCACCGACGCCGCCAACCTCCGCTCCGCTTACGCCGCTGGCACCACCGCGCTGTTGACCGGCAAATATGACTCCACGACTGAAAACGGTGATTTATCTATTACATTTGAT
>CAJOFP010000411.1 GCA_905233795.1 uncultured Oscillibacter sp.
ATAAAATCCATCACGAGAGATAAAACCAGCATGATAATAAACAAACAGACGCCCGTTAATATATATATCCAGATTTTATAATTTAAATTATCTTTTACCCACGGAAGCGCGAGAAACCATGTAATTACAGATATAATTAAACAGCCGTCGGGAATAATATATTTTTCCATATCCACCAGAGACAGACAGAATAAACAGCATAAAAATATATAATCCCGGAGGCATAAAATACTGAAATCGCGCTGAAACAAACAGGCCGCCGTGACAAACGCGAAAAACAATTCCGTCAACGGATAGCGTATCGACACGCGCTCCCCGCAATAGCGACATCGACCTTTTAATATAATCCAGCCGAACACGGGAATTAAATCCAGCGCGTTTAACACATGCCCGCACGCCGGACAATGGCTCCGGCCATGTAAAAACGATTCCCCGTTCGCTATCCGCCACGCGGCGCAGTTTAAAAAAGACCCCATCGCCGCGCCGAATAACAACGCCATAAAAATACTATACGCGAAAATTCCCGGCGTAAGCCGAATACTAATTAAATTATTATTTAAATTATTTATATTATCTAAATCCGCCGATATAAAATTTAAATTATAATTTATAATATTTATAATATTCATGCTTACGCGCCCTCCGTCCAGCCGTCCGACGGCGTCCATACGGCGTACAATCCGCCGTACGAAAAGCAAAACCACGCGATTTCTTTATTTTGATTCTCATCCGGGAGATAATATATCCCCTCTTTCGGCATATTCCCCGGAATTTCGTCCAGCCGCCGCGCCGAAATATTTTCGCCGTTTAAAATAATTTTCAAATCCCAGTCGGGCCCGTATAATTTTAAATTATTTCGCAGACGCTCCAGCGCGGCGGCGGCGTTTAATCTTAAACGCCGTAGACTGTCCGTATCGTGCAGAGCGCAGATGATACTATATCCCTCGTCGTCCGTATCATCCCGTATTAAATAGCAATCCCCGCCGGAGGGACATAAAACCGTCTGACCGGCTAAACTTAACGCGCCGTTTTCGTCGAACGTATTATCAGGATGTTCCAGATAATCCATTAAAACCGTCTCTTTGGCGCGTTCGAGCGAGACCGCGCACATATAACGCGCTCTTCGATCCTGATAGGCGATCACGCCCGGAATGACCGCGATCATCAGCGCGGCAAGCGTGACGAAAGACGTCGCCAGTACCGCCGCCCGCGCCAATCCCGCGTGATTTTTGATTTTATTATTAAATTTATTTATTAATTTAAATTCACGTCGCGTCAATTTATTTCCCGCTTTCGCATTTGTTTTTATATTTTATATATATTTATATATTTTATATTCTTGATAAAATATATAAAATATTATACAATCAAAAAGCTGTTCTGTAAATACATGAATTTTTTAAAATTTCTTTAAATTTTTATAAATAAATTAAAAATTTATATTTTATATTATAATATTATATTTTTAAATAAGGGTGTGACGCGATATGACGGAAGCTATGAACGCCGAAAACGAGCTTGAAAATTTAGATAAAACGCCCCGAAAAGTCGCGTTTTTGACGGATTCCTGTGTGGACGTGTCGCCGGATTTATTAAAACAGCGGCATATTTACACGGTTCCCATGAGAATTTTATGCGACTATTCGCAATCTTGATATTTATAAAAGATTGAAAGCCGGGGAACTGCCCCGCACGTCTCTGCCCCGCACGGAAGATTTAGAAGCGGCTTTGAAAAATATCGTCGATGACGGTTATGACGGCATTATTGCCATTATGCTTTCCGGGGGACTGTCCGGGACGTATAATTTAACGCGTCTCGCGGCGGAGGCGATACGGGAAGAAATCCCGGACGGTCCGCAAATGCGCGTTTTTGACTCGAAAAGCGGCTCTCTCGGTCAGGCTATGATGATTTTACAGGCTTCTGAAGATTGGGAAAACGGTATGACGTGGCAGGAATTGACTGAAAAACGCGTCCCGTTTTTGATTCAAAATACATTCCCGTTTTTTTCCGTCGATACGCTGGAATATTTAAGAAAAGGCGGACGGATCGGACGCGTGACGGCGGCGGCGGGTACGCTTTTGCAAATCAAGCCTATTTTGACGTTTGATCCGCTGGACGGACGGTTAATATCTACCGCAAAAGCGCGGGGACGGCGTCAGGTGACCGGAAAATTAGTCGAACTGGCGTTACAGGCGAAAACGGAAGCCGAAATAAAAGCCGGGAGAAAAATCCGGCGTTATAATTTGGCCGTCGCCAA
>CAJOFP010000412.1:0-2784 GCA_905233795.1 uncultured Oscillibacter sp.
GGTTTGGCAATGTTGTCAAACCTCCACATAATTCAACGCTCTGTGGACGAACCGCTTTCGCAGAATTGGGTCTGTTGACAAAATCCCACAGGTCAGGCTGTTACGCGCAGGAGGAAGCCAATCAACGGAGATTTGCGGCGAAAAAGCGTCAAAAATCCCGGATGGGACACGTTCCTCGCGCGCGTCTCACCCGGGACATCCGGCAGATGTAGACCCTTGACCAATCGTTTCAGGTTCAGGGCCGATGCCGAAAGGAGACATTGTTCGAGTACGTTCTCAACGCCTCTCTTTCGCGTGAATCTCAAATTGTGACAGCGTTTCTGTAATCCGAAGTTTCCCTCGCATACAACGCTTCGCCGTCTCAGCGTTCGCTTATAAGTTTCCGTTCCTTTGCGTTCCCGTCCCGCTTCTTTAAATTCCTGACAGGGTTTTCGGACGATTCGTTTGGACTTCGCTTTTTCCGTAAAACACTTTTCACGATACGGACACCCTTTGCAATCTTCCGCGGACGCGCCATAATTCCGGGTGGGAATCCCCGCGCAAATCCACGTCGCCCGGTAAGTCAGTTTCTTATGATTCGGACACTCATAGCAGTCCTCTTCCGGCTTCCATTGGAATTGAGCCGCCGAAAGACGGTCGCTTTCCTTGCGTATCCCTCGTTCGCACGGTGAAATATACGCCGTGACGCCCAGCCGCGTCAGTCCAAAGTGAACGGCGATTGTATCATAGCCGCTGTCCAGACCCGCTGTTTTCACGGGAAAACGCATCTTATTCTTCAGATACTCGAATCTCTCCACGCAACATTCACAGTCCGAAACGTCTCCTCCGGTTACAAAAACGTCTAAAATGACGCCGCTGTCCGTATCCGAGCATTGATGATTCAGATAGTGAAATCCTTTCGGCTTCCCGGTTCGGTTCATATATCCGGCTTCGGGATCGCATGGATTTTTGGATTTCACGGTCGATTCGGCGGGGAGTTCCGCCACGCCCAGATCGTCCCAGAACGCCCGCGGCGTCCGGATCAGCTCCACCCATTCCTGATTGTGATTGTCCGCGTTCGCTTTGATATGCGTGGAATCCATGCCCACGTTTTCACCCCGTACCAGTCCGGCTTTCACGCATTCCAGTACAATCCGCTCAAAAATCTCCCGGAATACCTCATGCCCGCGAAAACGACGGCGACGGTTCTGTGAAATTGTGGAGTGATCCGGAACCTTGCCGTCAAAATCCAGCCCCAGATACCATCGATACGCGATATTATACTTTATCTCTTCCTCCAACTTTCGCTCTTGATCAGCAATACCGGGTCAACGGACGGACGCCCTCTTTTACTGTACAGAGGCTCCATAATCTCATATACGAAATCAAAGCTGACGGTCGCGTCCAGTTTCCGTAGAAAATGATCCTCCGGAACCAGATCGTCAATATTGATCAACAGCGTCTTGCTCTGTCTTTCACCGTGTCTCGTCATCATTTCACATCACCCGACTGTGATTATACCATAACACTGCCTCGAATGCAATTTGTCAACAGACCCACCTCTTACAAAGTGTGAAAGAATCTTTCTGGAAGCATACGGAAACCAGTCGACGGGCGTACAGCCGGAAGAAACGGAGACGGACGATGACAACGGATTTATTTGAACATTCCAGTTTTTACTGGGCGCGTTATGGCCGTTATGAATTGAAACAGGCGAAAAATAATTTTCTGTATATCACCCCCGCGGAGGACGCAAAACCTGAAGTTTATGATCCTTTAAAGAATTCCGAACAAATGGTTCTGGACGCTCTAAGCGTGGGAATGCTCGGCATGGGACGGAAATCAGTGGGAAGACTTCAAAGAGCGGTCATGGATTTTGTTACCCTCTACGGTTTGCCGGGTTTGATGACCGCTCTGCCCACCACGCCGTTCTTCATGGATTATGAGGCGGTGTACCTGCCCAGAAACCATTTTATCAAAAAAGAATCGCTCTCCACGGAAGAATATCTTTCTTATTTCTTTCCGTTTGAAGAATTGAATATCGAAAAAAACGGGATTCATTATGACTGGAATATTGATGTCGGGAGCGATATGAAAGCTCTGGCTCTCACGTTTTCGGATCAGCCGACAGCGATGAATATGAGTCTGCAGAGACAATATTCCGAACCGTATGACTGGGTTGTAATTCAGTTCAAGGATTGGGCGTACAATCTTCTTGGATCATTTCTGTATTATGAGGATTACGACAGACTGGATGAAAACGAACGGGCGTTGTACAGACAGGGAATTTCAGCTTTCGGAAGTCATTTTCCCGCGTATCATATCGCGTTGTTGGACAAACCCGAGATTGTCTGGGATTTTCACTCCCTTGCGATGGAAATACAGATGATGTCCGGCTTTATGCTGACGGATTGCAAACATCCGGTGAAGTTATGCCGACAGTGCGTAACGCCTTTTATCGCGGATCATCCGGATCAGATATTTTGCGGTCCGCGCTGTGAAAAGCGTTACAAAGCGCACAGACGAAGAGGATAATAATTCAGGAAAAATCAAAATAAATTCAACGGAAAGAGGGAATTTTTATGGCGGCGGTCACAAAGGGAAACTGTTATCTCTGCGGCGCGGAAATCGGAAAAACCGCGATGAAAAACCACATTCTGAAAAAACATGGTTGTGAAGTGGGACAGATATGCGCTGTTCTCAAAGTGGAAAGCGCGCACGATAAAGGGTACTGGCTGTATATTGATATTCCCGTGAACAGAACGCTGGAAGCGGTTGACGCTTTCCTGCGTAAAATATGGCTGG
>CAJOFP010000412.1:2792-3603 GCA_905233795.1 uncultured Oscillibacter sp.
CGAAGATAGCGATATGGGCAAAGCGTTTGAAGTCGGTTCATTCAAGGAAGGGACGCAACTGATTCACGAGTACGATTACGGCAGTACGACGGAAACGCTGATCACGTTTATGGGAACTATCCAGAGAACTCCTCAAGAGGAAGCCGTGCGTCTTCTGGCGCGGAATGTTCCGCCGAAATTTCCGTGCGCGGAATGCGGCGCGGATGCGGCGTATATTGATACGGAGGCTATGTACGATTCCGAAAATCCGTTTTACTGTGAAAAGTGCGCGGAGAAGCGTGACGAGTATATGCTTCTGCCCGTAACGAATTCGCCGCGCATGGGCGTATGCGGCTACTGCGGGGAGCTGGATAAATTCGCGTTTTCCGCGCTTCCGTTCGGAGATGAACGGCCTTAATCCATCCGGTTAAAATTTGTGTAAGTTCAGGAAGAGATGTGTTTGGACGCGTCTCTTCCTGAACTTTTATCTGTATCACCGCCTTTCCGTCTGACACCTTGCATTCGCCACAAATGAGTCGGAGTCGTGTTGTGTTTGGGGCGTTAAACTTCCCCTTTACAATATACAACGCAATTCTCCTACGACGGCGGAGCCGCGGGCTTCCGCTACGATCACGGGAAAGGCATGGGGCGGTCCCTGATGGGCCAAAGCTTGAGTCAGAAAGAGGAAATCACCGACCCCACGATTAAGCTGATCATGGCGTATTATTACAGTCATACGCTCAACAAATTCACGGATAAAGCCATTGCCGACGGCATGAATTATCCGTGGGACGACGGCTATACGACGTTTATGAACGCATGGACATAGGCA
>CAJOFP010000413.1 GCA_905233795.1 uncultured Oscillibacter sp.
TCCGAAAGAGGACTTCGCACAAAATTTTCGTCAATTTCCGCGAGTTCCGCCTGTAGTCCCCGCAAATCCATAATCGTACATTTGATTTTCTCGTGTCCAAGCAGTTTTACAGCCTCCAAACGGTGCAAGCCGGCAATCAGGTTATATTTCGTGTCCACAATAATCGGGTTCATAATTCCCAATTCCCGAATGCTTTTCGCCAGTTCTTTCACGGCTTTCATATCCGGCTCCCGCCGACCGTCGTTGACCGTGATTTTGTCAATCTCCAATTCCGGATTTTTCGAGTCCAAACAACACGCCTCCGTTTTAATATATTCACGGAACACGGCGTCAGGCCGCGCAATTACGCTTTTGCGCCGTCTGACCCCGCGTCCCGCGCCGGAAGATTGAGGAGAATCGAACCGATCCCGCGTGTTTCCGCGCGGAAATCCAAACCGGCGCGACAATCCTCAATCCTCCGTCAGGACGCTATATAAACAGGAAAGTCCGCTGAATCCGTTTCATGCCGCTGAAACCAATCTTGTGACGGAATCAGCGTCCGATCCTGATTTCAATACTTACTTTCAATACGCCGTATTATCAGGCGACGGGATCGCCCTACCGCTCACCCCCGGCGTGGGAAATACGCAAGCCCGCCGCGGCGCGGCGACGCGATACCAACGGACGGCGGCGGCAGGTGACTGAACTGCCCATGCCAATCCCATAGTACCCCCCTTTGACCCTGCGGTACGGGTATTTGCGGTTACGCAGCCGCGCTTCGGACGCTGCCAAACATCGGTCAACCCTCCGAACCGCTCGCGGCCTTATTGATACGATCTCTTTACGGACCGGACGGAGAGAAACCCCGTCTCATGTCCGCAGACCGGTCATGGCGATTCCGGAGAAATGCCGCGGTTGCGTGTTACTTGCGTACTGACTGTTCAATTTTCAAGGTGCCTTGCGGGGACTTATCCGCTGATCGCCGGAGCATTGCGGGAAATCATTTCACCCTTATCCGGCCTCGCTTTTGAAAAAGTCCCTCCATATACTTCAGTGTTGGGAGAGGCATTTTTACCAAACTTTTTTTCAAAAATCAGAAAGTTCTACTTTTTGAATAGTTTTTAAGGGCAATTATAAACCGTATTTTGTCAATTTTTACTATGACGTATCGTTAAAAATTATTTTCGTTTTCAAGATACGTCTGCATTTGCCCAGAAACACCGCTTTTTGGTAACGGAGCGTCGTAAGGGGAATATTCATCATTTCACTGACCTCAGTTTCTGACCTATCGGATAAAAAGGCCAGCCTCATGAACTGTTTTTCTTCCTCGGAAAGTCGCGCAAGAATTTTTTCCATAAGCCCTCTTCCAGAAGCCGTTCATAGGAATCCTCCCGGCTGGGCAGGAACTCCGCAATCTGATGTTCCGGATCATAGCGGAAGCGTTCTTCTTTGAGCGACCGCATAAAATAGTCCTCTTTGTTCGCGTAACGCCAGTAGGCGTCGTATACGTTCCGGCTGACGGGAACTCTGTTTCCGTCAGCGTCTTTCAAAAAAAGTTGCGAATTTTGATTTTCCACATTTCTGACCGGCTTTCTTAAAAAGTTCCATTATCTTCCACTAACTTCCGTTATCTTCCGCCATCTTCCGCTAACTTCCGCTATCTTCCAGAAGAAAAAGCGAAAAACGGGAGGAACGCTTTTCGCGTCCTTCCCGTTTTTTAGCCTGAAATATTTCGTTTTCGCATCTTCGCCGACGCATATTTTATTCCTCACTCTCAATGTATTCCGACAGCCGCTCCCGTTTGATCCGGAACTCGCGTCCGGATTTGAAAGACCGGATACGCTTTTCTCTCAGGAGTTTGTATACAGTCTTTGTACTCACATCCAGAATGCGGGCCACCTGTTCCACATTCAGAATATCAGGATACTCCGCCAGCGTCCTCCCCGTGATTTCGTCCGCCGCCAATCTCATCGCCCCCGTGATTATTATGATACGCGTCCATCCGTTGAAATCAGCCGTTATTATACCACAGGCGTTTTGACTTGTCCTTGCCCACAGCGGCTAAAATTTTGCGGTTTTGCGTCAAAAATTAGCCGACAGCGGCTAATTTTCAAAAACGGCGTTTTTCGGACGCCCGACACATCGCCTCCATTTTGGTTCGCGGCGGTAATTTTGCAATTTTTAATAAATTTAATAAAAATATATTTTTATTAAATTGCCGCTCCCACAGGCGCGGTTCCCTCGAACAGATATTGAAAAGACCCCCGCCGAAGCGGGAGTCTTTCATTTATACGGCTTACGCGGTCATGTACGCGCGTTCACTCGGATTCGTTCTGTCCGTTCAGAAGCACGTCGATAAACTGGCGCAATGTTTCCCGGTTTCTCCGGTTCAACAGGTCATAGCGTTCCAGAGGCGTTCCGACCAAAAGACGCCGGGGAGACAGGTCGTTCGGCGTGGCCTGAAGCGCTTCCGAGAACCTGAAAAAGAGCGTGACCCGCAAATCCGTTTTTCCCGTTTCGATGCGGGAGACGCCGTTGCCGCTGATACCGCCCGCCCTTGCGCCTAATTCCTCCTGCGTAATAGACCGGGCGTTTCTCAGAGCGGCGATATTGTTCCCGGTTTCAATCAGATCAGGATGTCTCTCCCTTTCCGGCTGCCGCTTCGTACTCACAGATTATCATTCCTCCAATCGGCTGTAAAGAATCTGACCGACCGTTTCCGCGTTCATATTCCTGTCGTTTCATGAATTGAGCGGATCATCGGTTCTTATCATGCCATTTTGACGCCGGACATAATTTTATCCGATACCGTCCGCACGCTGGTCCCTCAGAAAAATGCCGATCATCTGATCCCAGCCCGGACGCCGCGCTCGCCATGACCTCGCCGGGGGCGATGTCGTTCGGCGTGACGCCCAAAGCCGCCGTCACGGCGAACAAAACATCCACATCCATGATTATGTCGCCGTCTTCGTACCGCTTTACAGTGTTCTCCGTGCAGTCCCCTCCCAGAATCGCCGCCAGTTCTTTCCGGGTCATACCCTTGGCTTCCCGGACTTTCCGGATTTCCGCTCCGACGCGCTTGCGGTTTCCCTGACCGGAATCGTTCGTTTTCATCTCTTTTTACCTCCATATTGTTAAAAATTCGCTGTTGGGATAACGGGTATTCGTTCGCGGGAGCGTCCATACTCTGTAACTATCCGCTATGCGGAAAGCGAACCCGTCCCATATCGCGCCTATTTCATCTGTTATCACCTTCCGTTTCTCGTTTTCCATACTCCGCCGGAGTAAACGCCGCCGATAAAATCATATCGCGGCATCCATCCGGGAAAGAGAGTTCGCGCTCTCCCGGAACTCCGGCGTACAGTTTTACGCGGATGGCCGCTTCATCATGGATTTTGATTCAGCCGTCATCGCTTTGCGGGGCAGTCCGGATGAAAAGCCGTCCGGTCGCAACGCGACCTGTTCCGATAACCGCCCCTCTACTCATTTCCACCGCCAATTATTTTTCAAAGTCGGAAACGGAAATCAAAATATTTTTCAGAATCTGCGAATTGCACAAAGAAAGCGGTCTGTTTTTGGTTATTTATACAGAATACCCCAGTTCTTTCGCCGCGATTTCCCGAAGTTCAGCGTGATAATGACTGACCATACGGCGGGAAACGCCATAGCGTTCAGCGATGTAGGCTCCGCTGCCCCAGACGCCGCCGTTTTCATGGTAGTACGCCAGCATCTCACGGAGATAGTCCTTGCCCGCGTCAGTCAGCGAATCCCAGAACCGTTCCAAATCCATTCGCAGAACGAG
>CAJOFP010000414.1 GCA_905233795.1 uncultured Oscillibacter sp.
GATTTCAGCCGTTTCGTTGTGCATTTAAGATACTTCGCGCAAAGATTATTTCAAAATAAAATTTTACAAAACGGCGACGAACAGGACGCGGATTTCCGTAACATGATTATTAAAACCTGCGCAAGGCATTATAAATGCGCGTGTTTAATCGCCGAATATGTCAAAAAAACATGGCATAAAGATTTATCCGACGAAGAATTGATTTATTTAACGATTCATTTAAAGCGCATTAACAGCCGCGATTAAATTATATATTTTATTTATTTTCACGTTTCAAACGCCGGTTTTTATAATATTTATATTATTTTAAATCGGCTTTTGAATAAAAATCAAAAGGGAGGAAGAACACATGAAAGATCAAATTTTTGGCGTGCTTCAGCGTGTCGGGCGTTCGTTTATGTTGCCCATCGCGTTGTTGCCCGTCGCGGGCTTACTGCTGGGCATCGGCAGTTCGTTCACCAATCAGACCATGCTGGAGGCGTATCACCTCACCGGCGTTATTTTCCCCGGCAGTCCCATTTATACGCTGCTGGATATTATGAACCAGTGCGGCAGCGCCGTGTTTAACAACTTGGCGTTGTTATTCGCAATGGGCGTCGCTATCGGCATGGCGAAACGTGAAAAAGATGTCGCGGCGCTGTCCGGCGCGATTGCCTATCTCGTCATGAATACGGCGATCTCGGCGATGATTACCGCTCGCGGCGGCGTGGAGGCTATGCCGGTCAACTCCACGACTTCCATGCTCGGCATTACGACGCTTCAAATGGGCGTGTTCGGCGGTATCGTCGTCGGCCTCGGCGTCGCGGCTCTGCATAATAAATTCTATAAAATCCAGTTGCCGCAAGTTTTATCTTTCTTCGGCGGTACGCGTTTCGTCCCGATTGTCTCTACAGGCGTCTTTCTGGTCGTCGGTATCGTCATGTTTTTCGTATGGCCGATTGTTCAGACCGGTATCGCCGCGCTCGGCGCGCTGGTTCTCAGCTCCGGTTATATCGGCACTTGGATTTACGGCATTATCGAACGCGCTTTGATTCCGTTCGGTCTGCACCATGTATTCTATCTCCCGTTCTGGCAGACGGAAATGGGCGGCTCGGCTGTGATTAACGGTCAGACCGTTTTCGGCGCGATCATTTCTCCGTATCCGCCACGCGTTTCATGGCGGGCAAATTCCCGTTCATGATTTTCGGTCTCCCCGGCGCGTCTCTCGCCATGTATCGTTGCGCGAAACCGGAAAAGCGTCAAATCGCGGGCGGCCTGTTAATCTCCGCCGCGCTGACCGCTATGCTGACCGGTATTACGGAACCGATTGAGTTTACATTCCTGTTCGTCGCGCCGCTCATGTACGCCGTTCACTGCGTCTACGCCGGTTTGAGCTATATGCTTATGCATATATTTAACGTCGGCGTCGGCATGACGTTCTCCGGCGGCATTATCGACTTGTTCCTGTTCGGCATTTTACAGGGCAACGCCAAAACAAGCTGGATTTGGGTCGTTATCGTCGGTATCGTTTACTTTTTCGTGTATTACTTCACGTTCTATTTCATGATTACCAAAATGGACCTCAAGACCCCCGGACGTGAAGAGGGCGACGAAGAGACGAAATTATTCACCCGGTCCGATTTCAAAGCCAAAACCGGGATTGGTCCCGACGGAAAACCGGCGTCCGGCTCCGGCGGATTCAAAGACCCCACCTCGGCGCTGATTTTAAAAGGCTTGGGCGGCAAAAATAACCTGTCCGATGTCGATTGCTGCGCTACCCGTCTGCGCGTGACGGTTATCGATTCCAATAAAGTTTCCGACCCGTTATTGAAACAGTCCGGCGCGTCGGGCATTATCCACAAGGGCAACGGCGTTCAAGTGATTTATGGCCCGCAAGTCGCCGTGATTAAATCCAATCTGGAAGACTTCATGGACACGCCTGAAGCTGATTTAGTTGACAGCGCGGATTTGGGCGGCGGCGATAGTAGTTCTAACACAGCCGCGCCCGCCAAAGAGAAGAAAGCCGATAAATTGAAAGACTCGACGCTTGCCGCGCATATGACCGGAACTGTCGTCCCGATGGAAAAAGTGGAGGACGAAGCGTTCTCACAGTGCATTTTGGGACAGGGCATCGCCATTGAACCTTCTGAAGGCTATTTATATAGCCCCGTTGACGGCGTTGTCGAACAGGTATTTGACACCAAACACGCAATCGGCATTATCTCCGACGACGGCGCGGACGTGTTATTGCATATTGGCATTGATACCGTTAAACTCAATGGCAAATTCTTTACGACCCGCGTCGCCCAAGACCAGCGCGTGAAGAAAGGCGACTTGTTAATCTCGTTCGATATGGACGGTATCAAGAACGCCGGTTACAAAGTCACTACGCCGATGATTATCGCCAATACGGACGAATACAGCGCGGTGAAACCCTTACTGACGGACGGCAAAGTCGAAAAGGGCGCGCCGATTCTGGAAGTCAAAGGCTGATTATTTACGCGATTTTAATATTTTATAATATCTCTAAAAAATCCCCCTGTCCGTATCAAATACGGACGGGGGATTTTTCGCTCTTTATATTATTAAAATATAAATTTCACGCCAGTTTCACAATGACCAAATGCGCGGAGACGGGTTGA
>CAJOFP010000415.1:0-874 GCA_905233795.1 uncultured Oscillibacter sp.
AATCAGCGTCTGACATATCCAACAGCGCGTTGCGCGTCGCCCGCGTCCCTTTACGCGGCAGGACATGGTATTGAATAGCGAACGGGAAACCGTCAAGAAAATCTTTGTCAAGCGCGTATTCTCCGCCGTCAGACGCGATTATAACCTCAAAATCATTTTTTACAGTCTGTTCCGCGATAGATTGCAATAACCGTCCGATCAATTCAGGACTTTCCTGATAGTGATTAATTAAAATCTGTAATTTCATACACGCCTCTCAGTCTGTTAAAGCGAAAATGTTATCCGCGAAATTCCCGCCTCCCCACCTCGTTTTGAAATCGCTCAAAAGATTTGCGGGGACATAGATTTCCAGTCCGGGAACCGGAGTTGTATAAAAAATCTCAGTGGGCATTGAGCCGCAACTACTGTAATCCAAAATTCCGCCGAAAGCGAATTGGTCACACGTCCCCATAGAACCGCCCCGGAGATACAGCCGAAAAGTTTTACTGTCCGGGACAAGCGTATCCGCGAACGCGTGATAATCTATATCGCATCCGGAGTTCAGCGTGATTGATTCAAGAAGAGAACATCCGCTAAAAGCGTCCTCCCCGACATCCATACACGCCGGGAAATACGCGGACACTATGTTGTCGCAATCCTTGAACTCCTCATCGTCAACAGACGCGCAACCCGGCATTTTGATTTCGGCTAATATATTCTTATTCGCCGCGCCGCTGTGTCCGCTTACAACAGGATTAAACCGTGAAAGTATCGCGCTGTCATACGTCGAACGCGCCGGACCAATCGCGTATTCATCCAGATATAACAAAGCCGTCAACGGAGTAAGCTCGTTGTCATTATTGTCAAAGCCGCAATTACCAATGTTGTCAAGCCC
>CAJOFP010000415.1:912-2508 GCA_905233795.1 uncultured Oscillibacter sp.
CGTGGATACGCCTGTCAGCCGCCGCGCCTGATCCGCGATAGCGGTCAGCGTCGCCCGCTGAATCAGATAAGCCATCAGAATGTCGCCTCCTCCGCGTTTTCAAGAGCCGCCGCCGTCCAGTTCCCGGAGGCGTCCACCTGTAAAATTTTCCCCGCGTCGGCGGAAGTGACATCCGGTAACGTCTCCACAGGATAGACAGTCCCGTCAATATTGATTCCGTGTAAAACCATAAAACCATCCCTTTATAAATAAAGTATATGATCTCTTACAGCCGCTTGCGGAAGAGTGATGTCAAGACGGCTGTCACTGACCGCCGCGCTTCCGTCCGCCAGAAACAGGATATTATTTTCAATCTTGGCGACTCCGGTCTGTTCGATTTGTCCGCAGCCGATAGAGAATTTAAGCGTCTCAGGCCGGATTACGCAAATCATACCCGCCGAAATTTCTTTCCCGCCTGACAATTCGCCGTAAATTAAAATTCTGCCGCGTCCGACTTTCTCCGTGTCAAATACGGCGAAATGCGTCATAACGCCCCAGCTTTCCACGCTTTCCGGGAACTGTATAAAAGAACGGTTTGAAATATAAGCGCCGTTTTCACCCGTCAGATTATTTAAATTGTTTAACGCGGCGCGGGCGTAACCGTAATCCGGCGCGGGTTCCTGAAAAGTATCCTGATTCTCCCCGATAACGGGCGCGGATGTGAGAAGCGCGATATAATATATTTTGGGCAACGGCGGATAAGTCCGCGTTTGGAAAACATGATTTATGATTATATCCAAAAAATACGGGGTATATATTCCGTTCGCCATTTATCCACCCGCCTCTAATATCACGTTTTTGTCTATATTCACGCTTATATCTAAAATGCCCTGTCCCGGAATATCCGCCTCTATGGACATAGCGTCTAATTTGATAGAAATCTGATAGATATATTTACCCGCCATTTTGACCGTCTCATAAGAAGTAAGCTGTACCGACAGTTTATTTTCCGCCGCGTCAACCCGCATCGCTTTAGAAATAACAGGTTCGCCGTTTCGATTGTTATATTCAGACACGGCGAATTGAGCCGTACAGTTTGTCAAATCATACGGAACGCCGTCCTGATTTTCATATACATAAAAAACTAAATTCTGTACGGCTCCGGCTATAAAATCAATCGTGGGAAGCGAATAAATTTCATGATTATCACAAGTCATTTCACACAATCCCCCCGCGAGTTTTCAAGCTCAGTCAATTTACGCTCCAATTCGTCCACACGGGCATTTAATTTTTGAATCATATGGGTATTTAACGAAATAAAATCGGCGTATCTAAGATAACGCTGATCTTTATATCTGCCGGGCGTGTCGCCGTTTCCGCTCGTCCGCACAAAACCCGCGAAATCCGCGCTGTCAAGACCGGCGATTTTTAACGCCTCTTCCACATCCTGCGCGATAAAACCCGTGTGAAATCTATTGGAATCGCCGGAACGCATACGGTAATAAACAGGCTTTAAATTTAAAAAGAATTGTTCATATTTTGACATATCATATGAAATATCTTTTTTAATTCTGCTGTCAGACCCGGTAATTATATCCTCTTTTGTGAAAACGCCTC
>CAJOFP010000416.1 GCA_905233795.1 uncultured Oscillibacter sp.
TTTGACTTGACGAAAGTTTTTGAATTGCCGATTAAAACCAGCGTGAACATATTAATTTCTTCGCTTGTAAAATTTTTCAGCGTCGAAATAATTTTGCGTTCGTCAAGACGTCCGGCATTAGTCACGATACCGACGGGAGTATTTTCCGCGCTCTTCCTGAATCCGTCAGATTTCTGGATCGGGTAAAAACCGCTGATATTCGGCTGGAGGGGTAATTATGGATCTCATCGGATTTCAAATTTTTGATTTTTCTATCGGCGTTCCCAGCGTGTCTATTACGCGATACGGAGTGACGTTTAATAAATCCACGGTTTTGGAACTGGGAAGCCCGGAATATGTACGGTTGTTTATCAAACGCGACGCGAAATTAATCGCCTTGCGGAACTGCGAGAAATACGATAAGAATGCGGTCAAGTTCTGCCGACCAAAAAAATTAGGCGTCACGTCTGTGCGCTGGAATCACGGCGGACTGCTGAATGAATTGCGTGGACTTCTAAAATCTGATTTGAATATGCACGGTTTTCGCGTTTCTGGCAATAAAGTGGATTGCGGTACGATTTTGTTTGATCTGAATACGGCGAAGCCTTTGGCATAGGAGAAGCGGATAGAATGGGCGAAGAATTGATTACGCGTCAAGTCCCGTACTCTCTGGATGGCGAACAGGCGGTTCTTGGGTCTATGCTGATTGATTCGGACTGCGTAAAATTCGTCGTGGAAAAACTCCGGGCGTCAGATTTTTATCTCAGACAGAATCGGGAAATTTTCGAGACGATTTATTCCATGTTCGTATACGGTAAGCCGATTGACGGCTTGACCGTGGCGGAGGAAATGCGCAAAGCCGGGGTATATGACGAGAACGCGACAAGGTCTTATCTGGCGCAGTTGATGGAAATCACGCCGACCAGCGCGAACGCGTTGGAATACGCGGCGATTGTGCGGGACAAGGCGTTACTGCGGGAGACGGCGCGGGCGGCGTCGGAAATCACGGCGATGGTACAGGATGGCGTCGGGGACGCCGATGATATTCTGGAAGCGGCGGAACAAAAGATTTACGCTATACGGCGCGGTTTGAATTTCGATGAATTGATACCGATTCGGCGTGTACTTCCGGACGTGTTGGATCATCTCTGCGCGATGAACGAGAGTGAAACGCATTTGCCGGGTCTGTCAAGCGGATTATCGGCGATTGACCGGAAAATCGGCGGATTAAACAAATCGGATTTGATTTTAATCGCGGCGCGTCCGAGTATGGGAAAGACCGCGCTTGCCGTGAATATCGCGTTGAACGTGGCAAGAAGTTCCCGAAAAACAGTGGCGATATTTTCATTGGAAATGTCGCGGGAGCAATTAGGGCGAGTTAAACGATTCGGACTGGGAGAAAATCGCCGCCGCCACAATGAGATTGAACGGGTTGGATATTTTAATTGACGATAACTCGCTTTTGACTGTGGCGGAGATAAACGCGAAATGCGGAAGACTGGACAATCTGGGTCTGATTGTGATAGATTATTTACAGTTGATGACCTCATCCGGAGGACGACGCGGGGCGAACGAGAACCGTCAGCAAGCCGTGTCCGATATGTCCAGAATGTTAAAAATCATGGCGAAAGAATTGGACGCGCCGGTAATATGCCTGAGCCAGTTAAGCCGCGCCAATGAGAAACGGGACGACAAACGCCCCATGTTATCGGACTTGCGGGAATCGGGCGCGATAGAACAGGACGCGGATATTGTGATGTTTTTGTACCGGGATGATTATTATAACGAGGATTCGGATAGACCGAATATCGCGGAGTGTTTCATAGCGAAAAATCGTCACGGGGAGACCGGGAAAATCGAACTCCGCTGGATGCCGGAATACACGATGTTCGCCACTTTGGACAATCGGTATGAGGAGAATTAAAACAATATGAGAGAAAAGTTGAAAGTGTGCTGGATTTCAGCGGGCGTATCGTCTTTTATTGCCGGTTGGCTGGTTCGTGACAGTGTATATATATATTGATATTGAAGATCAACATCCGGACAGTCTGCGGTTCATTCATGACTGTGAGAAAGCGCTGGGAAAACCGATTGAGATTCTTCGCAGCGATTACGGAACGGTATCAAATGTCTGTCGTTCATTCCGATTTATCGCTTCCGCCTATGGAGCGAAATGCACGGAAGTTTTAAAAAAGCGTGTGCGCAAGAAATGGGAATATGAGCATAAAGAGTACGACATCACTTATGTTTGGGGCATGGATTGCGACGAAATTCACAGAGCGGATCGTCTCGTGGAGGCTATGACCGAATTTTCGCATGAATTTCCATTGATTGATCGACAGCTTACAAAAAAGGACGCTCACGGAATCTGCCGGAATCTTGGAATCAAGAGACCCGCGATGTATGATATGGGCTACCAAAATAATAACTGTATCGGATGTGTAAAAGGCGGGATGTGGTATTGGAACAGAATCCGCGTCGATTTCCCGGAAATTTTCGCGGATCGAGCGGCGATGGAACGAGAGATCGGTCACTCTATCCTGCGCAATAAAAATGGATCGCTGTTTCTTGACGAACTTGATCCCAAAGCGGGACGCAAGCGGGACGAGATCATGGAAGAATGCGGCATCTATTGTTCGATTGCGTATCGAGACGCGTACAAATAAGAAAGAAAGTGAAATTTATATGAAGAAAATTGAGCGTTATATTTGCGAAGTCTGCAAGACTGAGTATGCGGACGAGGAAAAATGCGAACAGTGCGAAAAGAGTCACAAAACGCCGAGAGCCTTTGTCGAATCCCATTATCTTCCTAT
>CAJOFP010000417.1 GCA_905233795.1 uncultured Oscillibacter sp.
ACCTCTCGTGACTGGATCACTCAATGTTTTAATTGAATTTTAGTATGAAAACAGATCGGGAAGATCATTCCGTCACAGGCTGTCCACGAAATCGAACGCCGTGTTCAAACTTTCCTCATCCACGGTTTCCGTGATTTCCTCACTCTGGGAAGAGGGAACCGCATTCTGAAGAACAGCGACCAGTTCGCCGAGATTCGCCATACCGGATTCCCGTATCCCCTGCCGGACGGTTTCCAGAATCTTTTGAAGAAAGGCGTCCTCACGTTCACGCGTTTCCGATTCCCGATTCCGATGAAAGAAATAATCATTGATCGCCGTAACCACAACCTCGTTATTTGATTTGAATCCGGCGCGTTCCTTGTGATCCAGCCATTCCAGCGCGGTTTTGTCCGTTTCCCGTTCCGGATAGAATCGGATCGTTATCGTTCGGCTTTTCACACCACGCCTCCGCCGTTTTCATAATCCCGGCGCAGACGGTAGGACGCCAGCAGTTCATAGCCTTTCGCCGTGGCGCAAATGTCCGGGTTGATTGTGACGCGCTGATCGTCGTATTCCCCGAAATGTTGTACCAGACATCCGCCTCCGCCGACAATGTACAGCCGTACCGTTTCCGAATCATATTCATGTTCCCGAAGCCGCCGCATAATTCCGGCGACGTACTGTCGGGCCGTATTCTGAATGACTTCCAGATACCGCCGGCTCAGTTCCGCGTCCCCGTGACGGAGAACATCCTCGATGATGGACTCGTCCAGCGTTGTCCCGAACTTCCGCAGGATTTCCTCCCGTACAGCCAGTACGCATTGACGGACGCCGTATTTCTCCGTCCAGCAGCGGGTGGGATCGGGATGTCCGTCGTTGATGAACATGACGCCCATTGTCCCGTTTCCGATGTCGCAGAGCATATTGGCGTTTTTGAAGTCTTTCAACTTGTCAGCGATGGCGGAAAATCCCTGCGGAAACACGCTGACTCCGGTGATCGTAATATGATATTCCGTTCCCCGGAACGTAAACGATACATTATAATTACGCGTCAGATATTTCCGGAACGCGTCTTTCTGTTCGCTTACCCATGTCAGCGGCAGTCCCGCCGCGATATGAACCTGAGCCGAGGTCAGGTTGTTTGCGTGAAGCTCTTCCGCGACGGCGGCGAGGGTGAGAATGTAATAATCCTCATCTTTCATTTTGTCCGGCGTGAATTCTTTCTGATTCTCTCCGATAAGGTAATAACAATCCTCATAAATCAGGAGATTCGCCTTGAACGTCGGCTCCTTTTCGCACAGCGTGACGCCGCTTCTGAAACAGCAACCCGCCACTTTGATGTTTCCGAATCCGTGATCGACGCCGATTACTTTGACATTATTTACTTCTTTCACGCGATCTGATCATCCTCCTTGTTTTCATCATTGTTTTTAGACGCCCGATCCGCTTCCCGCTTTCTGGCAAGGACAGTCAGGGCGTCGTCTCCCGCGCCCGCGTCCAGCATCTGTTCAAGAATCTCCGCAATCGCGGCGAACACTTCCGAATAATCTTTCGCCTCATTAATGGCGTTCTGAATCGCCCGCCGCGTCATTCTCGTACAGTCCACCCAGCAACGCTTTGATGAACAATCCGGCGGTTTTGGTCCGGCTCTCGATTTTCTCGTCGTTTTTCCGGATTTCCTCCCCGGCTTTGGAAAGTTTCATGGCGATCCGCGCCTGATTTTCCCGTTCGCTCTCCGGGAACTGTTGGAGATATCTGGTGACGGAATACGCCTGATTGACGGAAATTTCTTTCCGATCCAGCGCGTCCCGCACAATTTCGGGCGCGTGTTCGTCAATTTTCATGATTTTGCCCATCATATCGGCGGACAGTCCCACAGCCTCCGCCATCCGTTGCCGGGTATTCACTTTTTCCGCGACAAGGGTTGCGGATTTCCGCAAACCTTCCTGTTCCTTTTCGGGTTTTCGCTCCAGAGCGATGATCCGTTCCACAGCGGGGTCCGATACCTGATCGCCGTCCTGTTCCGCGTCGGTTTCCTCTTGCGGCGCGGACTTCTTTTTACTTCCGCCGACTGACATATTGGCTTTCGCTTTCGCCACAAGTTCCGGCTTCAGCTTCAACGCGATTTTGCCCGGTTCCCACTTATCCAGATTCCGGCGTCCTTTCTGTGCCTCCAACGCCCACTGCTTTGCCTCCAGCAGGTCGGCGAACTCAAACACAGCGATTTT
>CAJOFP010000418.1 GCA_905233795.1 uncultured Oscillibacter sp.
TATATCACATCCCATGTATTTTTTATATTTATAACATATTATTTCCATAAAAGCAAAATATAAAAATTATCTCTTGACAAGTCACGGGATATATTTTATTATAATAATATAATATATGAACATATGAGCAAACGCGCATATATTAAAATATAATAAAAATATAATAAATAAAAAATAAAAAATCAGGAGGACGGCGCGAATGCGGGACTTGTATGACGCGAATATTGCGAATATCGCGGATATTTGCGACGGGATTCATATCCATGAGGACGCCTTGAAAATCGTGCGGGAACAGATTCCCGATGAGGATGAATTATATAATCTCACGGAACTGTTTCGTATTTTCGGCGATTCCACACGGGTCAGAATTTTATATGCCCTGTCCGCCACGGAATTATGCGTATGCGATATAGCGGCGTTATTGGGTCTCAGTCAATCCGCCGTGTCACACCAGTTAAGAGCGTTAAAAAGCGTCCGGCTTGTCAAATCCCGCCGCGACGGTCGAACGGTCTATTATTCCCTCGATGACAATCACGTTCAGACGATTATCAAACAGGGCTTGGAACATATCCGGGAATAATTTTAAATAAAAAATAAAAATATAAAAATAATATAAAATTTTCATGGAGGCGTATTGTTATGAAAAAGCGTTTCAAAATGACAAATCTGGATTGCGCGAACTGCGCGGCGAAAATGGAAGCGGCGATTCAGAAAATTGACGGCGTACACGACGCGACTGTCAGTTTTATGGCGCAAAAACTCACGATTGACGCCGATGAAACGCGTTTTGACGAGATTATGAAACAAGTTTCGGAAGCCTGTCGGAAAGTGGACGCGGATTGCGTCGTGAATTATTAATACGCAAATCAAGAGTTAAAACTGAACCTCTCCCCTGTCCCCTCCCCTAAAAGGGGAGGGGAACGCAAAGGAGAAAATGCCGCAAATTGTGTTCCCCCTCTCCTTTTTAGGAGAGGGGGACAGGGGGTGAGGTTCATATTTAACAAATTTAAATGCTTTTCACTCTTGATTGGCATTAAAAATATAAAAATATAAAAAGCGGTGAAGATCATGTCGGATAGGATAAAAGACTTGGCGCGGGATGTGACGCCGAAACAGAAAAAACTCGCTTTGAGAATTTTAATCGCGGCGGCGTGGTTAATCGCGCTGGAAATCACGCGTCACGCGATTCCCGAATTAATCACGACGGCGAACGGCGTCTGGATTTTTATATTTTATCTGCCGCCGTATTTCATAGCGGGCTGGGATGTTTTATATCAATCCGTCCGGCATATTCTGAACGGACAGATATTCGACGAAAATTTTTTAATGTCACTGGCGACAATCGGCGCGCTGGCGATTGGCGAATACCCGGAAGCCGTATTTGTGATGTTATTTTACCAGACCGGCGAATGGTTTCAAAATTACGCGGTCGGACGTTCGCGGCGTTCCGTGGCGGATTTAATGGACATTCGTCCCGATACGGCCCATGTGGAGCGCGAAAATAATAATAATAATAATAATAACGCGCAAGAGGGCGATATTAAGCAAGATAATAATAAAATCGGGAAATATACGTAATTATTTATCCGGGCGAACGCGTACCGCTGGACGGCGTAATATTAGAGGGCGCGTCCAGTCTGGATACGTCGGCGCTGACCGGGGAGGCGCTTCCGCGTGATGTCGCGCCGGGGGATGATATTATCAGCGGCTGTGTCAACGGCGCGGGATTGTTACGGGTTCGCGTATCGCGTCCCGGCGAGGAATCGACGGTGGCGCGGATTCTGGAACTGGTCGAGAACGCCGGGGAAAAGAAATCTGTCCGGGAGCGTTTTATTACGCGTTTCGCAAAATATTACACGCCTTGCGTGGTGATTTTCGCCGTATTATTGGCGTTTTTGCCGTTGTTGATAAAATTATTATTCCCGGATATGGGTAATATAATCGGCCCGTGGTCCGGGTGGCTGCGTCGGGCGCTGATATTTTTAGTGGTTTCATGTCCGTGCGCGCTGGTGATTTCTATCCCGTTGAGTTTTTTCGGCGGTATCGGGGCGGCGTCCCGCAAGGGGATATTAATCAAAGGCGGCGTATATTTGGAAACGCTGGCGCAAACGGAAATCATAGCGTTTGACAAGACCGGGACGCTGACAGAGGGCGGATTTCAGGTACTGGATATTCAGCCGACGGCGGGCTTTACGCGTTTGGATATATTAAAAAACGCCGCGCTCGCGGAATCCGGTTCGGGACATCCGATAGCGCGGTCTATATGTTTAGAATACGAGAATTATAAAAAAAATAATAATATTAATATAAATAATAATATTAATAATATATTAAATCTGGAAGAGTTGGCGGGATACGGCGTCCGGGCGCGGATTGACGGACGTGAAATCGCCGTAGGCGCTCGGCGACTGATCGAACGGGTTTTAAATAATAATAATTTTAATCTCCCGGATGAAAATAATAATAATAATAGCGCGGAGGTTTATATTGCGATAGACGGCGCGTATGTCGGCAAAATAATTTTATCGGATCGCGTAAAAAAAGGCGCGAAAGAGGC
>CAJOFP010000419.1 GCA_905233795.1 uncultured Oscillibacter sp.
GATCAGTATTATTACGACGCGGTATTATGGGCGGTGGAAAACGGCGTGACCAACGGGAAAACGAATACTTCGTTCGCGCCGGGCGATACCTGTACCCGCGCCCAGACCGTGACGTTCCTGTGGAGAGCCGCCGGTTCCCCGCGTCCGAAATCCAGTCAGAATCCCTTTACGGACGTACATTCCGGGGACTATTATTACAACGCGGTATTGTGGGCTGTGGAACACGGAATCACAAACGGCACGTCGGACACGACATTTTCCCCGAACAATCGGGTATCCCGCGGACAGGTCGTGACGTTTTTATTCCGCGACGCCGGTGAGACCGTGAAAACGGGAGCGAAATCTTTCGCCGATGTGCGAAGCGGGAGTTATTATTACGACGCGGTCCGATGGGCGGCTGACGCGGGAATCACGCAGGGGACTTCCTCTGACGCGTTCAGTCCGTCCCAGCCGTGCAACCGCGGACAGATCGTCACGTTCCTGTTCCGGCGTTTCGTGGAATAAACAATCCGTTCGGAAAAGCCGACTCGCGTGAACGATAAAAAATCCGGGACGCGAGTCGCTGTACATTATATAATATCTATTATTTGCGAATATAAAAATATTAAAAAATAATAAAAATAATCCATATAATAAATCCGGCCTATTGTAATTTCCGCGAACGCGTGTTATAATAATTATATATACAGTCAGGGGGGTACGCAAATGAGTGAGGGGATCGCGGCGAAGCCATATACGTCGCCGAATCCGTTCGGCGTGAACCAGAAATACTGGGAGCGGATTCAGGGCGCAGTTAATTCTGCGCGTTATTCTGGAAAAAGACGATCTTGTGATTACAAACGCCGTCGCTCAGCGGGAGTATAAAAATCTGTACGGGCATTCATTGCGTTTAGATGTGGAGGCCACGGACAGCGCCGGAAGCGTGATAGACATTGAGATACAGCGGGCGGAACGGGGAGCGGTTCCGGAGCGGGCGAGATACCATTCCGCGCTGATGGACGCCCACGGTCTGAAAGCGGATCAGGATTTCGACAAACTGCCCACGACTTTTGTTGTGTTTATCACGGAAAAAGATTACTGGAAAAAAGGATTTCCACTGTACCATTTTGACCGGATTATGAGAGAAACCGGAGATGAATTCGGCGACCGGGCGCATATTATTTACGCGAACGGCGAATACAGCGGAGAGGATTCCGTGGGTTTATTAATGAAAGATTTTCGGGAAAGCAATCCGGAAAGGATACATTTCCCGGAATTAGCGGAGCGCGTCAGAGCGTTGAAAAACAGCGAGGATGAGGTGAAAAAAATGTGCCGTGTCATGGAAATTACCTATAAAGAAGGTCATGCGGATGGTGAGCAGGATACTCGTCTGAGTGATCTTCGGAATCTGATGGAGACGCTGGGACTGTCTCTGACGGACGCCCTGAACGCCTTGAAAGTCCCGTCCGACGAACGGCGGATGTATATTGATCTGATGGCGGAGAAGTAAGGCGGAGCGGTCAGGTTGCGGAGACGCTTCGGCTTCCGCGACGCGTGAAAGGAGGCGGGGCTGTGAGTAAAAAAAACGGCGCGGTTCGGGATCAGTACAGAGACAGACTGTTCCAGGCGCTTTTCGGACAGTCGAAAGAGAACGCGCTGTCCCTGTACAACGCGGTCAACCGCAGTAATTACACGAATCCGGACGATCTGGAATTCAATACCATCGCGGACGCGATTTTTCTGGGTGTGAAAAACGACGTTTCGTTCCTGTTCAGTCTGGAAATGAACCTGTATGAACATCAAAGTACGCCAAATCCCAATATGCCGCTGAGAGGTCTGATTTATCTGGCTCATCTGCTGGACGGCTATGTGAAAAAGAACGACCTCTGGATTTACGGCTCAAAACTGATCAGACTGCCGACTCCGCATTATATTGTTTTTTACAACGGCGAGGAGGAGACGGCGGATCAGGAAATATTGAAGCTGTCCGACGCGTTCGAGAAACCGGGCGGCTGCGCGGAAATGACGGCTGTGATGTACAATATCAATTACGGACGGAACCGGGAGCTGATGGAGCGCTGCGATACGCTGAACGGGTACGCGGCGCTGGTGGAGAAAACCCGCGTGAGGCGGAAATCGGGTCTGTCGACGGAGGAAGCGGTTCGACTGACGGTGGATGAGTGCATCCGGGAGGGAATCCTGTCGGAGTATTTAAAAAGAGGCGGAGCATATGCGTCGGATTAAAGAGGAAGGTCGGGAAGAAGGCCGGGAAGAAGGTCGGAAGGAAGGCTTCGCGGAAGGCGAGAAACAGGGACTTGATAAAGGCGAAAAGCGGGGAATTGACAAAGGGATTGTCAATTCCATACGGAATCTGATGGAATCCACCCATTGGGCGCTGGATCAGTGCATGGATATGCTGAAAGTTCCGGACGATCAACGGGAAGGATACGCGAAGCTTCTGGGACATCCGAACTGATCTCCTCACGGATCAACCGCGATTGTCCGCTTTGCGGCTGACCGAAATAAACAAACGCGGAACTGTTATCGAACAGGATGCCCGGTCAGATGATTTTCGGATTCATTTGACCCGCATCATATAAAAGAACGCAACCTGTAAATGATATTGAATCATTGTGACGGTTATCGGTTCAAAAAACAGGAGAAACGGGAGTGACGACATGGAAAAAGCGGGCGGAAACCGGATCATGCGCGGGTGCGGTTGCGACGATCCCAACCGCCTCGCCACGTCGAACGATCTGATATATCTGATTGGAAGAATTGGTTTTCTGCCGTTGTTCG
>CAJOFP010000420.1 GCA_905233795.1 uncultured Oscillibacter sp.
GATAAATTAAGCCTGAATAATATTATCCAAGATAATACTTATATGAAAGATTATCTTGCGTATTATCTTATGGACGAGTTCGGCGCGGACGCTCCGTTATGTTCTTACGTCTGGATTACGGTCAACGGTGAGGACTGGGGATTATATTTAGCCGTTGAGGGCGTGGAGGACAGTTTTTTACAGCGCAATTACGGCGCGAATCACGGGAATTTATACAAGCCGGATTCACAGAGTTTTGGCGGCGGCGGTCCCGGAAACGGCAGGAATTTTGATTTCAATAATTTTTCCGGTTTCCCCGGCGGACAGACGGATATAAATAATTCTATCAATCATTCGCCGGATAATTCATCAAACGTGCAAACGCCGGATAATTTGCAAAATTTCCCCGGATTCCCGGACGGACAGACGCCGGATAATTTTCCGGGTTTCCCCGGATTTCCTGATGGCGAAACGCCGGATAATTTCCCCGGATTTCCGGGCGAACAATCCGGCGAAGAATTTGACGCGCAATCCGACGCGGGTTTTGAGAGTGAAAATGAAAATCCGGACGCCGGAGAAGAATTTGACGGAGAATCTGACGCGCAATCCGGGAGACGGCGTTTCAGTTTCAGCGGCGCGTTCGGCGGTATGGGTTCCAGTGATGTGAAATTGCGATATATTGACGATAACCCGGAAAGTTATAGTAATATTTTTAACAACGCGAAAACGGATATGAACAGCGCCGATAAAACGCGTCTGATCGCGTCTTTGAAAAGTCTGAGCGAGTGTGAAAATCTGGATAATATATTAAATATAGATGAAATTATCCGTTATTTCGTCGTGCATAATTATATATGCAACGGCGACAGTTACACGGGATCGATTATTCATAATTATTATTTATACGAACAAGACGGAAAATTATCCATGATACCGTGGGATTATAATCTTGCTTTCGGGACGTTTCAATCTTCAGACGCGTCCGACATGATCAACGATCCGATTGATACGCCGATGTCAGTTTCAGACGCCAGTGACCGTCCCATGTTCGGTTGGATTATGAATCAGGAAGAGTATTTAAATCTCTATCATGAATATTTCGCCGAATTTTTAGAAAATATAGATATAATTTCTATCATAAACGCGGCTTATGAGAATATCGCCCCATATGTCGAACGTGACCCTACAGCGTTTTGTGAACCGGAAGATTTTGAAACCGCTGTAAAAGTCTTGCGGGAATTTTGCGCGTTACGTTCCGAGAGCGTACAGGGACAGTTAAGCGGCGTGATTCCGTCCACGAAAACGGGACAATCAGAAAACAGTGAAAATTTAATTGACGCGTCTAAAATCACGCTGTCCGACATGGGCAACATGGGACACAACGGCGGTCCGGGCGGCGATAACGGTGGCAATCCGGGCGGCAATCGCGGCGGCGGTTGGAACAATATGGGACGCGGCGGCATGAATCGCGGCGGGGAAAATACAAACGGCGCGGAAACAAATGAAGTTAACAGAGAAAACGCCGCCGATATGGAAATTAGTGAAGCGAACAGCGAAGAAAACGCCGGGGAAAGGCCGGACGGATTTCCCGGCGAATTTCCCGGTATGGAACAACAAAACGTCACGATTGGCGCGGATACATGGATTTTATTGGGCATTTCTGTTATAATTCTATTCGCCGGAATGATTATCGCGTTAAAAACACGTCATCGGTCTTGAAAGTATATAATTTTAATAAATTAAATTAATTTTCGGCTTGTATCATGGCCGCCGCGTGATCGATAATTTTCATCGCGGCGGCTTCTTTGGATTGTAACGGCAGTTCTTCCGTCACGCCGTTTTTATCAATCAGCGTAATAATATTCGTATCCGTACCGAAACCGGCGCCCGGCGTTTTTAAATTATTCGCGCAGATTATATCAATACGCTTAGAATTTAATTTCTTGATACTGTTTTCCAACATGTTTTCCGTTTCCATTGAAAAGCCGCATATAATCTGTCCGGCTTTTTTATTCTCTCCAAGCCAACGCAATATATCTTGTGTGCGTTTTAACGGGATATTTAATTCCTGATTTGATTTTTTGACTTTTTCTTCGTGATAAAATTCCGGCGTATAATC
>CAJOFP010000421.1 GCA_905233795.1 uncultured Oscillibacter sp.
GACGGCGGCGGATGAGATCACGAGACGCGCCCATGAGGCTTTGACCGGGACAACGGGCTGAAAAATAACGCGAATGGCGTAAATTTGAGACAGTCTGAAAAAATCATGAAAAAACCGCGTGAAACGGCGGCGCGGCAGAGAAATAAAAAAAATAAAAAGCCGGTTTAGATAGATTTAATAAATTTAATAAATTAAAAAATTTGGCGGGAATATGTTTGAAAGCCGTATAAAGATTTTTGAGGCGGTTATAATATTGAATAAGGTTCCGCGTTGGCGCGGGATAAGGCGTCAGGATGCGCGGGATCGGTTTGATTCCCATATCCCAATTATCCCAATTATCCCAATTTTTTTAATTTAAAAAGCAAATTGACGCGGGAGGTGTTTTTTATGCGCGAGAATCCCAATCACAGCATCCGGTGTACGGTTCGCAACTGCGCCCATCACTGCGGGGAGGCGCAATATTGCGCGCTGGATTCGATACAGGTCGGAACCCATGAGGAGAACCCCACACAGATTGAGTGTACGGACTGCGAGAGCTTCCGCATGAAATAAGCGTGAAAAAGCGCGGTTAAGCCGGAATTTTCAGGCGCGATAAAAAAGCGCGGTTTTCTCTCCGGGGAAAGCCGCGTTTTAATTATTTTATTTATTTAATTATTATTTAATTATTATTTATGATAAAATTTTAATTTAATTAAATATTGTAATATGCTATAATAAAATATTATAAATTATTTTTATGATAAATATTATAAATCAGGAGTGATAAAAAATATGGAATTGAAATTAAATCAAGACGTGATGAGAACGGAACTGTCGGGCATACGGGAATTTACTTATCTGGTGAGGGATACGCCGGGGGCGTGCGCGTTGACGATAGGGGAGCCGGATTTGAACACGCCGGAAGAGATTAAAAACGCCGCGAAAGCCGCGCTGGACGCCAATGACACGCATTATCCGCCCGGTAACGGCTACGCGTATTTATTGAAAGCGATTTCGGAATATGAGGCGGAAAAGCATGGTTTAAATTATTCGCCGGATGAAATTATCGTGACGGCGGGCGCGACGGAGGCGTTATACGCGAGTCTGCGGACGATTTGCAATCCGGGGGATGAAGTGATTATCCCGACGCCCGCGTTTTTATTATATGAAGCGATTGTGAATTTGTGCGGCGCGAAAGCGGTATTAATGCCGACGGAGAATGACGCGTATCAAATCAGCGCGGCGCGGCTGCGCGGCATGATCACGGACAAGACAAAGGCGATTATATTGACTTCGCCGAACAATCCGACGGGCTGTATTTATAAAAAAGAGACGCTTGAGGCGATATATCAGGTCTTGAAAGACAAGCCGATTTTCGCGGTCTGCGATGATGTATACAGAACGCTGGTGTATGAGGGCGAGTATCATAGTTTTTCGGAATATCAGGATATGCGGGATAGATTGATTATCGTAAATAGCTTTTCAAAGCCGTATGCCATGACGGGTTGGCGCGTGGGCTGGGTGATGGCGGACGCGCCGATCCGGGATAAAATTCAAATCGTGCATCACGAGCGGGATTGTGAATTTATTTAAAAAGCGGCGCGATTATGTATACGGGCGTTTGACGGCGATGGGGCTGGAAGCGCAAAAGCCGGAAGGCGCGTTTTATATGTTTATAAAAATCAAGAAATACGGCATGAAATCCAGAGAATTTTGCAAAAAAATGTTACAGGAAGGTTTAGTCGGCGTGATTCCGGGCGTATACTTCGGCGCGGATGATTATATGAGATTGTCTTATTGCTATTCGGACGCGGATTTAAAAGAAGGGCTGGATCGGATTGAGCGGTTTATATCCGGTCTGGATGATTAAAAATAAATAAAAATATTAAATAATAAAAATAAAATATACGGGGATGGCGGAGGCCGTCCCCGGAAAATAATAAATAATATAAATATAAAATATTTTAATATTTTTGCTTTTATGAATTTTTGTTAAAATATAAAAATAAAATATTAAAAATTTGTGTAAAACGCTGAAAATAAAAAATTTTTAAAATTGGGATTGACAGGCGAAAAGGCGCGTGGTATAGTACCCCATGCGCTTGAACGCGACGGGTTGTCCCGAACGCGGCGGAGCGCGGGCGAAAAATTCAAAATCGGGGGTTTAGCTCAGATGGGAGAGCGCCTGCCTTGCAAGCAGGAGGGCAGCGGTTCGATTCCGCTAATCTCCACCAGCGGAGAGATAATTATATTATAATGTAGTATAATTTAAAATTCGCTGGGAAAACGCACCTTGAAAACTGAACAAAGAGAAGAAAGAAAGGCAGCAGAGAGGAAAGACATGGGAAATGTCAGGCCGTGCGAAAGCGGGAGCGATTGACGC
>CAJOFP010000422.1:0-912 GCA_905233795.1 uncultured Oscillibacter sp.
GATTGAATTTGAATTTAAATTTAAATTTAAATCCCAGACGGAAACGGAAAACGCGGCGGAATACGGAAAGCGAATCGGGATTTGATACGAAAACGCGGCGGAATAACGCGGAAAGCAAGCCGGGAACGGATACGGAGGCGCGATTGGCGGCGCGGCGGAAAGCGAGACAGGAAGCGCGTATGAAATCGCGCCGCCGCGTCGAGACGGAGAAACGGCGCAATATGCGCAATAACCGGCGCAGATTTCGCATGGAAACCGGGTATTTATTTCGATTTTTATCCATGTTTGTAATATTTGTATGCGTATTCGCGGCGCTGACGATGTTTTTCCGGGTCAAGACGGTGGCTGTCATGGGCGAATGGGTGTACACGGCGGCGGAGATTCAAAAGGCGTCGGGCGTCTCGGACGGGGATAATTTATTTTTTTTAAATAAATTCACGGTTCGGGACAGATTATATCAGGCTTTGCCATATCTGGAAGAGGCGAAAATCCGGCGGAAACTGCCCGATACGCTGATTATAGAAGTACAGGAATGCAAGATTCCGATGGAGACGGATCAGGACGGAACGGCATGGATATTTAACGCCTCTGGGAAAATTATCGACCGGCGTGACGCGGGTTCGACTTCTTGGGCGCGTGTGACGGGCTGCGGATTATTATCGCCGTCGCTGGGGACTTATATTGTATTAGACACGGATTTAGCGGTCAAACAGGAGAGTTTAATTAAATTAATGACGGCTTTGCGCAATATGGACATGACAAAACAGGTCGGCGGGATTGATTTAAAAGAAGCGTCCTGTCTGCGTATGCGTTACGGCGAGAGATTTTCCGTCAAACTGCCATACGCGGCGGATTATACGCGCAAATTAAAAACGCTGGAAAAATTATTGCAGGACGAGAAAATTCAATCGA
>CAJOFP010000422.1:923-2467 GCA_905233795.1 uncultured Oscillibacter sp.
GACAACGCGCAATATTTTCAGCCGGATGATTAAAATTAAAAATTTAAAATTAAATTTTTTGAAAAAGCGTAAAATCGCGGGAAAAGGGACTTGACCGAATGTGGAAAATCGCGTATAATATCCCGGACAAATCAGCGTTTTGATTGGCGTCTTGCAATCGAAATCAAAGCCGGGGATTATAAATTAAAAAATTTAAAAAAATTAAAATAATAAAATAATAATAAAAAATCTGTAAGACAGGCGGAAAACGCCGCGATATGATAATATAATAAAATATTATGAATATAAGATTTATTTTTATTATTATGATTTTGATTATAATAATAGCGGCGGTTATATTTATTATATTATATTTTATCAGACGCGAACCGCCGCGCAAAAGGATAGCGGGAGGCAAAAATATTATGGCATTTGGATTGGATACCGGTCCGGAGACTGTCGTGAATATCAGAGTGATCGGCGTAGGCGGCGCGGGAAGCAATGTCGTCAATCGCATGGTCACGTCCGGATCAAAGGGCATTGATTTTGTGGCGATTAACACGGACAAGCAGGCGTTAGGCGTATCCAGCGCGACTTCTAAAATTCAAATCGGCGAGAAATTAACCCACGGACAAGGCGCGGGGTCTAATCCCGATATTGGCCGGAAATCGGCGGAGGAAAGCCGGAATCAGCTTGCCAAAGCGCTGGAAGATACGGACATGGTATTTATTACCGCCGGAATGGGCGGCGGCACCGGTACCGGCGCGGCGCCTGTGATCGCCGAAATAGCGAAAGAAATGGATATTCTGACTGTAGCTGTCGTGACAAAGCCGTTCGCGTTTGAAGGCGCCCGGCGTATGCGCGCCGCCGAGGCCGGCATTACGGAATTAAAAAGCAAAGTCGATTCTCTGGTGATTATCCCGAATGATAGACTGAAATTCGCCACGGATCAGAAAATCACGTTCCAGAACGCGTTTGAAATCGCCGACGACGTGTTACGGCAGGCGGTGCAGTCGATTTCGGATTTAATCCGCGATACGGGCTTTATCAATCTGGACTTCGCCGACGTGACGGCCGTCATGAAAGACGCCGGCATGGCGCATATGGGCGTGGGCCGCGCCGGAGGCAAGGGCAAAGCCGAAGAAGCCGCCCGCATGGCGATTTCCAGTCCGTTGCTGGAAACGTCTATCGAAGGCGCCCGCGGCATATTAATCAATATCACCGGATCGCCCGATATTGGACTGGAAGAAGTGGATCAGGCGGCCAGCCTCGTGCAGCAGGCCGTACATCCGGACGCTCTCACGATTTTCGGCGCGACATTCGATGAGGCTATGGATGACGAAATCCGCGTAACGGTAATCGCAACCGGATTTGAAAAGCCGGAAAGTTCCGTCCCCCCGGCGGGCGGGCCCGTCCGCCGCGCCGTTGAGGCGACTATAGCGCCGCGCAATGTCCCGGCGGCGAATAATAATAAAATGCCGGAGACCACGGCGGCGGCGCATCAGGCCGCCGCGCCCGTGACGCCGCAAGCAATCAATCCGGCGTCCGCCGCGCCCGTGACGCCG
>CAJOFP010000423.1 GCA_905233795.1 uncultured Oscillibacter sp.
CGTCACGGGGCTGTGGCGTCTATGGTAGAGAATACGATAGCGCGGGAGGAATTAATTAAAAATTTAACCGGTTTCGGCGATATGGAGCGCGTCATGGGGCGTATTGTATACGGCACGGCGGGCGGTCGTGAATTATTGGCGTTGCGTTCCGGGATGGAGCGTCTGCCGGATATTAAAAGCCGTTTATATGAATTTCAGGATAAGTCAATACGGCGTCTCGCGGATGATTTAGATATATTAGACGATTTGCGCGTGAAAATCGAAAAATCTATCGCCGACGACGCGCCCGTGTCGATCCGGGAGGGGAATATAATAAAAAAAGGCTATCACCCGGAAGTGGACAGATTGCGGCATATTTTAAAACACGGTAAAGGCGTAATCGCGGAACTGGAAGCGCGTGAGAAAGAAAAGACCGGCATTCGCAATTTAAAAGTCGGCTATAATAAAGTACACGGATATTATATAGAGATTTCCAATTCTTTTAAAAATCAGGTTCCTGAAAATTATATCCGCCGTCAGACGCTGGTCAACGCGGAAAGATATATCACGGACGAGTTAAAAAATCTGGAAGAGGAAATTCTGAACGCGTCTGATAAAATCGCCGAATTGGAATATAATTTATTTTGCGAAATTCGCAATGAAATTGTCAACGCGTCGTCGCGTATCGCGCAAACGGCGAATATTATCGCTCAAGCCGACGCGTTCGCGTCGCTCGCGTTTGTGGCTGTCAGAAATCGCTATTGCCGCCCGGAAGTGGACGAATCCGGCGGTATAGATATACATGACGGGCGTCACCCGGTTGTCGAACAGATGTTAAAAGACAGTTTATTTGTCCCGAATGATATATTTATGGGCGAAAAAGAAAAACGCGTGGCGATTATCACGGGGCCGAATATGGCGGGCAAATCGACATATATGCGCCAAGTCGCTTTAATTGTCTTAATGGCGCAGATCGGTTCTTTTGTCCCGGCGTCGTCGGCGCGGATCGGCGTCGTGGACAGAATTTTCACCCGCGTGGGCGCCAGTGACGATTTGTCAGCCGGACAGTCTACTTTTATGGTCGAGATGAACGAAGTAGCCAATATATTAAAATCCGCGACTTCCAGATCGTTATTAATATTAGACGAAATCGGCCGGGGAACGTCTACTTTTGACGGGATGAGTATCGCCCGCGCCGTTCTGGAATACTGCGCGAATCAAATCCGGGCGAAAACTTTATTCGCAACGCATTATCACGAGTTGACGGAATTAGAAAACACGTTGCCGGGCGCGGTCAATTACAGCGTGGCGGTCAAGACAAAGGGCGAAGATATACAATTTATACGCAAGATTATCAACGGCGGCGCGGATCGAAGTTACGGGATTGAAGTCGCCAAACTTGCCGGACTGCCGTCACGCGTATTAAAACGGGCGCGGATGATATTAAAAGAACTGGAAGCCGAGGGCGTCAATACCGTTACGCCTGTAAAATCCCGGACAAAAAATCGCGGCGCGGATTTAAATTTAAATTCCGGGAATCGGAAGTCATTGACGCCTTGCGCCGCTGTCAGCCCGATACCATGACGCCTATGGAGGCGATGAGCTTTTTATATGAATTGAAAAAGAAAATTTAAAAAATATATTATGATATTATAATGTATATCTTGCATTATTATAAAGGTGGGATTATCATTGATGTACCCTTTTTTGACGCTGGACGACGACACGGAGATTGTCCATTCTGAAATGTACGCAGACGGGACAGTCAAAGTATACATGGAAAAGCCGGACGCGAAAGACGGTTTCCATCACGCGACCTGTTTTTTGCCCGCTTACCGTTGGGAAGATATATTCGGTTTTACGCCCGCCGAAATAGAGCGTTATTCGGAAGTGATTCAATCCACCGCGCATTTAATTCTCCGTTTTGCGCAGGAGGGGGGATTTGATCATGCCGCGGGTTTTTAAAATCGGCTCTTATTGGGTTTATTTTTGGTCAAATGAAAATAAGCCGTTAGAACCGGTTCACGTCCATGTCAACCAAGGCGCGCCAAGCGCCAACGCGACAAAAATCTGGATTACCCGCGCCGGAAAATGTTATTTATGTAATAACAATTCCAGAATTTCCATGCCGGTATTGAGCAATATTATGCGGATTATAGAAGCGCGAAGTTCGGAAATTGTGGAAAAATGGCTCGCTTATTTTGGGGAAATCTCTTATTTTTGCTGAAATATATATCTTGTATTGTAAAAAGAAAATAATTAGCGAATAGTTACAGAGAGAAGGTGAAAG
>CAJOFP010000424.1 GCA_905233795.1 uncultured Oscillibacter sp.
GTTCCCCCTCTCCTGATTCAGGAGAGGGGGACAGGGGGTGAGGTTCAATATTAAAAACATTAAAAAACCGGGGGACGGGGGTAAAATTTTAATTTTTTAATTTTATTTTTATCTGCCGGGGCGATTGCGTCCGCTATTACTTTCACGGGCGCGGATTTCGCGCATAGCGTCTTTATGGGATAAATTCACGCGGCCTTTTTCGTCAATATCCGTGACTTTCACCCACATCATATCGCCGATATGACAGACATCTTCCACGCGGTCAATGCGGCGTTCGGACAGGCGGGAGATATGCACCAGCCCGTCTTTGCCGGGGGCGAGTTCGACGAACGCGCCAAACGCCATAATCCGCACGACGCGGCCATAGTAAAGCTGTCCGACTTCCGGGACAAATACGATTTCGTCTATATATTGCTTGGCGGCGTCGGCGCAGGCGATATAAATCGTCCCGTCCTCGTTTATATCGATTTTGGCGCCGGTATCGGCTGTGATTTTTTGAATCACGCTGCCGCCCTTGCCGATTACGTCCCGGATTTTATCGGGATCAATGCGCATAGTGATCATTTTGGGGGCGTAGCGCGAGACTTCCGGACGCGGTTCGCCGATCGCCGGGAGCATAATTTGATCGATAATCTCACAACGGGCGTCATAAGTGATTTCCAAGGCGTTTTGAATAATTTCCATGCTCAAACCGTCGTTTTTCAAATCCATTTGAATAGCCGTAATGCCTTTTTTGGTTCCGGCGACTTTGAAGTCCATTTCGCCGTGAAAATCTTCCACGCCCTGAATATCAATAAAAGTCGTAAAGCCGCCGTTTTCGTCCTGAATCAAACCGCAGGAAATGCCGGCGACAGGCGCGGTAATCGGCACGCCGGCGTCCATCAGCGCGAGAGTAGACCCGCAGACGGAGCCTTGAGAAGTCGAGCCGTTGGACGATAAAACTTCGCTGACGACGCGTATCGCATACGGAAACGATTCCGTATCGGGTAAAACGGGCAGTAAAGCGCGTTCGGCGAGAGCGCCGTGACCGATTTCGCGGCGTCCCGGCGATCTGGAGGGTTTGGCCTCTCCGACGGAATAACCCGGAAAATTATAATGGTGCATATAGCGTTTTTCCGTATCTTCCCATATATTATCTAATTTCTGATTGCCGGACAGCGTATCAAGCGTAGCGACGGACAGAACCTGTGTCTGACCGCGAGTGAATAAGCCTGAGCCGTGGACGCGGGGCAGGACGCCGACTTCAGCCGCCAACGGTCTGATCTCGTTTTTAGCGCGTCCGTCCACGCGATGACCCTGTAACAACCATGCTTTTACAATCTCTTTTTGCAATTTATAAGTGAACTCTTCCAGATATTGCGGCAAATCGGGATAATCTTCCTGATAATCTTCCAGCCATTTGGCGATCATTTCATCCCATCTGGCTTCCCGGATATTTTTATCATCCGTATCAAGAGCCGCTTTCGCCTCTTCCATATATTTATCATGAATCTGATTATATAATTCCTGATCTTAAATCAATCTGCTTTTGATTTTCCTGATACGCCATTTGAATGGCTTTGAACATCAAATCATTATCAATTTCATTTGCGCCGGCTTCTATCATGACGACTTTTTTTGCCGTCGAAACCACGGTCAAATCCATATCCGAGACTTTGCGCTGTTCGCTGTCGGGATTGAAAATAATCTCCCCGTCCACAAGACCGACTTTCAAAGCCCCGACCGGTCCGGCCCACGGAATATCCGAGATAGCCAACGCCGCCGAAGTCCCGATCAAAGCCGCGATTTCCGGGGAACAATCATGATCGACACTCATGACCGTCGCGTTAACAGACACGTCGTTTCGGAAATCATACGGAAATAACGGCCGGATAGGACGGTCTATCACACGCGCCGTCAGAATCGCCTTTTCGCCCGGACGCCCTTCCCGACGGGTAAAACTGCCCGGAATGCGTCCCACGGCGTATAATTTTTCCTCAAAATCCACGCTCAACGGGAAAAAGTCAACCCCTTCGCGGGGACGTGACGACGCCGTGACGCAGACCAGAACCCGCGTCTCGCCGTATCCGACCATGACCGCGCTGTTCGCCAGTTCCGCCAGTTTACCTGTCTCCAATACTAAAGGCCGTCCGGCCAGTTCCATTTCATATCTGCGATAATTCGGGAATTTTCTTTGCGTAATAACAGTCGACATTGAGAAACTCCTTTTTATAAAATCTATTCAATCTATAAATTTATTATTTTTTATAATTTTTTTATTCCGGGAGCCTCTTTTTGCATATGAAACCGCGTCCAAATTATTTTTATTATTTTAATTATCATATATATCTATTTCAGGCGCGGTTTCACACACAAAAAGGCGGCTGACCGGAATTTTTTAATCAATAAAATCCCCCCGCCGCCGCTTGAAAGCGTCGGCTTCCCCCCTTTAACAAGGGGGGCTTTTGGGATTGCGCTTTCTTGCCCCCCTTGTCAAAGGGGGGTGGCGCGTGAAACGCGCCGGCGGATGCCCAGTTTGGCGATCAGATCACGATAGCGCGTAATATCTTTGCGCTGGAGATAATCCAACAGACTGCGGCGCTTGCCGACCATTTTCAATAAACCCCGGTTGGAGTGTTTATCCTGCGGATTCCGGCGCATATGCTCGGTTAAAATATTAATCCGTTCCGTGAGAATGGCGATCTGAACTTCCGGCGAGCCGGTGTCATTGGGATGGGTACGATTGGCGTCAATAATCGCGGTTTTCTGCTCTTTGCGTAACATGAAAAATTTCCACCTTTCTAAAATTCGCGTGATTCGCTTTTTACGCGTTTTAATTTGCGCGTTTTCGCGTTTTTTCTTGCGTCCCACGCGCTTTCACGCTTTTTCGCGTGACAAAATTTCCGACGGAACCGCGTCGCGGGACAGGGGGGCGATCCGCGTAACGAAGCTCCGGGATCGGACGGGAATTTTTTATTTTTTATTTCCCGTCCGATTTTCGGCGTTTAATATAACATATCTTTTTCGGCTTGTAAAGCGGCAATATGAAAAAATATCACAAATCCCGTTATAATTTACTAAAAATTTTTTAGAATTTTTAAATTTTTTAAAATCCCCGCCGCGCTTTACGGAATTTTACAGCATTTTACAGCCGTTCAGGTGAAAATTTTTTAAATTTTTTTAATTTTTTAAAAATCCCGATTTATTTTGATTTTTATTTTTTCCAGACGGCGTATCGCGTCCCGACGCCAGCCGCGCAATCCGCGTTCCGTGGCGGCGTATCCCAGACTGTGAAAACGGTCTAAAATCTCACGCCATGACAGCTCCTGACAGTCGCGCAGACGCAAAATTTCCGCGTCACGAACGCCTGTTTTATCAAACGCGTTTTTTATATGATTTAAAATCAAATCGGCGTCCCGCTCCGACGCGGACAGACGGCTTTGACAGTCCTGAATTTTCGCGTCCAAATCGGC
>CAJOFP010000425.1 GCA_905233795.1 uncultured Oscillibacter sp.
ATATAGACCAAATCGCCGCGTGAGAAATCATTGTTATATAAATATTTCGCCATACACCGCAAAGCGTTGCCCGCCATCGCGCCTTCACTGCCGTCAGAATTAAACATTCTCATTTTGGCGTCGGCTTTCCCCGACGGTTCCATTAAAATAATACCATCCGCGCCAATGCCGTAATGCCGGTCACAGAAAGAAACGCATAACGACTCCGGACAGGTAATTTCCCCGTGGAAATTCTCTAAAAATATATAATCATTCCCGCACGTTTCCATTTTAGCGAATTTTAATTTTTCCCGTTTGCGGCGCAAGCGGCATATATCAATCAATTCCGTATTGCCCTGCGTGTATCTTGACGCTAATATATCCGTCAACGCGTTCGCGGTATCCAGCGAAGTCAGACACGGAATGCCAAGCTGTACGCAACGCCGATTCAATCTGATAAAATCTTTGATATACTCCGGCGCGGTCGAACCGGTTAAAATCACATAATCAATTACGCCATCTTCCAGCATTTGAAATACGCGGCTGTCCTGTCCCAGTTTGCCGACAATTTCAACATCCGTTCCAAGACGCGAAATTTCCCGCGCCGTGCCGTCCGTGGCGTATAATCTAAAGCCCAAATCATCTAATTTGCGCGCTATATTCACGATTTCCGGCTGGTCGCGCTTATTCACTGAAATCAAGACGCCGCCCCGCGTGTGCTTCTCGATTTTATAGCCCGCCGACAATAAGCCTTTAAATAACGCTTCCTGCATATTCTTGCCCAGTCCCAAGACTTCACCCGTCGATTTCATTTCCGGCGACAAGGCCGCGTTCGCCGACGGGATTTTCTCAAACGAAAAAACCGGAACTTTTACGGCGACATACGGCGGCTGTCTGTATAATCCCGTCCCGTATCCCAGCGACGCCAACGGCTGACCAATCATGACGCGTGTCGCCAAATCCACCATCGGAACGCCCGTGACTTTCGATATATACGGCACTGTCCGCGACGCTCTCGGATTGACTTCAATTACATATAATTCGCCGTGATAAATCAAAAACTGTATATTAATCAATCCCCGCGTTCCCAGCGATAAAGCCAATTTTTCAGAACATTCCACAATCGTTTTTAACATTCTGTCCCGGATTGAGAACGGCGGATAAACCGCGATAGAATCCCCGCTATGCACTCCAGTCCGCTCTATATGCTGCATGACGCCGGGAATTAATACGTCCGTCCCGTCTGAAATTACATCCACTTCCAATTCTTTGCCCATCAAATACTGATCCACAAGAACCGGATTTTCAATTTTTCCGGACAAAATAACTTCCATATAAGTCCGGACATCCGTGTCATTATGCGCGATTACCATATTTTGACCGCCGATCACATACGACGGACGCAATAACACCGGATAACCCAAATCATTCGCGGCTTTTAACGCCGCGTCCATGCCCATGACCGCCATCCCGCGAGGACGTTTAATTTCAAATTTTTCCAATAACGCGTCGAATCTCTCCCTTTTAATTCCCTGTGAATCTAAAAATTTGGCAAGCCGAATCGCCGTCTGTCCGCCGAACGCGACCACAACCCCGACAGGTTTTTCGACTTCAATTATATTCATTACGTCCTCAGGATATAACGGCTCAAAATATAATCGATCCGCCGTGTCATAATCCGTCGAAACCGTCTCCGGGTTATTATTCACAATCACGACATCATAGCCCAAGTCTTTCAGCGTCCAGACGCAATGAACCGAAGAATAATCAAACTCAATCCCCTGTCCGATTCTGATAGGCCCGGAACCTAAGACCATAATCACAGGCTTTCCCGATTTCGGGAAACTCCGCGCCTCACATTCGTTATCATACGTTGAGTAAAAATACGGCGTTTCGGCGTCGAACTCCGCGCCGCAGGTATCGACCATTTTATAAACCGCGTGACGCGTATTTATTTTATTATTTTTATTATTATTCGCCAATCTGAAAAGCGTCTCGTCGGGATAACCTAAACGCTTTCCCTCTTGATATAATTCATCCGTCAGACCGTTCTTTTCTAAATTCTCCTCAAAATCAGCTAAATTTTTAATTTTATACAAGAACCACGGATCAATCGTTGTAATTTGATTAATTTTTTCGATTGAAATCCCGGCTTTTAACGCCTCAAATATCGTAAACAATCGCCGATCATCCACGCGCTTTAAACGCTC
>CAJOFP010000426.1 GCA_905233795.1 uncultured Oscillibacter sp.
ACCGTCAATCACGGGAGATACCATTTTGCACGGGCCGCACCAATCCGCCCAGAAATCCACCATCGCCAGCGGCGCCGCCTGAATCTCAGCGTCAAAATTCTCACTCGTCAAAACTTTGATAGACATATTTTTTCGCTCCTTTATAATAATTCATATTAATTAATTTAAATTTAAATTATAATTTTTTTATTATAATTTTATCACTGAATATACGCGTATTATGCGCGAAAATAAAAATTATTATTTAAATTATAATTAAATTATTAATTTTATAATTTACGCGCTTTTACGCGCCAATTCCGCGACATATTTCGCGGCGCTCTGTCCGGCGATTAATCCCTCGCCCGCCGCTTTGGATACCTGTAACGGCCCGCCCGTACAATCTCCGGCGGCGTATACGCCGGGAAGATTCGTCGCCATTTGACGGTTTACGGCGACATAGCCGTTTTCCAGCGCGATATTCGGAAAAACATCCGTAGGCGCCAGCGCGGGACGCAAAATAAACGCGCACGCGATATTGACCGTCTCCCCGTCGCAAGTGATAGAATTTACCTTGCCCGCCTCGCCGTGAATCTCACAGTTTTTAGGCTTCTCGAACCAAGTCACGTCACAGCCGATTGATCTTAAAAATTCCGCTTCTTTTTTCGCGCTGTCACTGTATCCCAATACCGCCACGGGCTTTTTGCGATATAACATCCCGTCGCACGTCGCGCAGTAGCTTACGCCCCGACCCAGATATTCCGCCTCGCCGGGAAATTTTTTCGCCCGCGCCACGCCCGCCGCCAATACAATCGCTTTGGCGTTTTCCATATCGCTTCCGACGCTGACATACCAGTCCGAACCCATCGCCGCCGCGTTCAATACCCGACCCTCACGAAATTCCACGCCCGCCTGTTCCGCGTGATCGCGCAATTTTTTTAATAATTCCGCTCCGCTCTGTCCGGGCAGTCCCAGATAATTCTCTACCCGTTCCGCCCGCCACAAGGCCGCCGGTATGCGTACAGTCCCGCCGGCCCGCCGCCAATAACCAATACTTCATGCGCCATTTCGCGTCCCCTCCGTTTCATTTCATAATCCGCGATTTTTATTTTATATATTTTTATTTTATCCGAATTTTTAATTATTATATTTTTATTTATTCTATTTCCTGTATTTTTATTTTATATATTTTTATTTATTCCGCCGTTTATTTTTTTAATTATTATTAATTATCATTATCTTTTAGAATATCACATTTTCAGAAAAATACAAGCCCAATTTTCCGCGCCTTTTCCCTGAATAAAAAAATTATTCGACAAAAACGCGGATAGAACTTGACTGAATTTGTGAAATCCTGTATAATTAAAAAAATTTTCGCGCTGTATTTTTATCGGGCGGGAAAGGGCTTTCACTTGCGCGTTTCTGATGGGACATGCTTTCCCGGTTTCTTCCG
Organism: uncultured Oscillibacter sp.; assembly: GCA_905233795.1. Lineage (GTDB taxonomy): Bacteria > Bacillota > Clostridia > Oscillospirales > Oscillospiraceae > Oscillibacter. The sequence goes on from CAJOFP010000426.1 coordinate 1,433, forward strand.
CGTGACAAGCGAATAAACTTTCCTGTTTTGACAGCCACGCGATCTCTTGATATAATTTTAATTCTATCAAGATTTATATTATATCAAGAAATTTACATCCGTTCAGCGCGGGTTTTACGCGAATTTTTCAAGAGAGAGGGTTTGACATGAGACGTTTTCAATGGAATAAATTAATTAAACCGCTGGCGGTCTGGGTCCTCATGTCCCTGCTGACCGTCAACGCCTCCGCTTCCTTCTCCGATACGCAGGGACACTGGGCGGAAGCGATTATCAACAAATGGAGCCAGAGTTATGGCATCCTCGGCGGATATTCCGACGGGACTTTCCACCCGGATGAATACATCACCCGCGGCGCGTTCGCCGGAATCATGAATCGATTTATGCACTATCCCAGTCGATCCGATCCGTCCGTCTTCGCCGATATAGACGGCAATTACTGGGCCGACGCTATTTTACGTCTGCACAGCGCGGGCGTCTATCGCGGCAACGGCGGTTACGCTTTCGCCACCGCGACGATTACCCATCAACAGGCCGTCACGATGATTTCACGCGCTTTTCAAATTACAACCGATTCCCCCGTTTTGAATTATCAGGACGCGGAATTTATAGAACCCTATGCCCGCGGCGGCGTCGCCCGTATGACCGATTTGGGCTATTTAAACAACGTCGCTTGGGAGACGTTCCGCCCCGACGATCCGATTACCCGCGCCGAAATTATCCAGATTTTCAGCAATCTTGTGGAAGATTTGGTCATGTCCGCCGATCCGTGGTGGTATAAATGCAACGGCAATCTCATGATTAACAGTCAGGCGGGCGCGACGCTGACCGGCGCGACTGTCAACGGCGATTTGTTCATCGCCCCCGGCGTGACCGGCCCTGTCATTATCGAAGACACGCAGATTACCGGAACCGTCTATAATTTCAGCCCCGTCACAGTCGAATACCGCTGGACGCCGTCCCCCACGCCGACGCCGGAAC
>CAJOFP010000427.1 GCA_905233795.1 uncultured Oscillibacter sp.
AATCGAAATCTTCCTTGTAATCTTTGAGGATCGCCACCCGCGTCAACACCATCAATTTCCCAATTTTCACTTCCATTAAATGTAACGCCCTTATGCGTTAAAGTTAATAATCCGGTCGTGAGATTGAGACTGCCGCCGTAGACCGTCCCGACGTTGGACAGAGAGACTGTCACGGATTGCGGATTCGCGCCGTTTTCGCCGGTTCTGGTAATATTGACGCTGTCAAAGCCGGAGATAGGGCGTATATTATCGTGTGACGGATCGCCGCTTCCGGCCTGTATAAAAGCAAGATTCACGCTTAAATTTTTGACGGGCGCGGCGTCAAAGCCGTCGGAAATAATCACGGGATTGCCGGACGTGACGCGGTAAATCTCCATGGATTTAATTAAATTTTCCAGCGCGGCGATTTTCTGATTTTGCGTATTATCAATCCCGGCTTGTTCTTCGGCGGATAATACGCCGATGTCCGCCGCGTTCAGCGTTATATCGCCTGATAACGCTTTGTTGTTAATTTTACGCGTAATGGGAACGTAATTTTCCAGCGCGTTTAATACCTGCGTTTTCGCGGCTTCGGCAAGTATGGCCTGTGACTGAGCGTTTGACGCGGCGGCCTGCGCCTGATTCTTCGCGGTCTCGATATTTCCCGCCCATGTTTGGGCGTTTAACGCGGCTGTCTGCGCCTGATTTTTTAAAATCTCGGCGTTTTCCGCCCATGTCTTGGCGTTTAACGCTTCCGTTCGCGCCTGTTCCCGTGACGATTCCGCGTTCGCGGCGTGCGTCCGGGCGTTCAATACGGCGGCTTCCGCCGCGTTCACCGCCTCTTCGACACGTTCAATCCCGGGGCCTTCGCCGACGGCGGTCCCAGCGCGGCGGTCACGCTGGTTTGATAAATATCGCTTTTAATCAATTTATCGTCAATAGAATAGCGTAACTCGGCTTTTCCGTAACGGCATATCTGATCCGTATCGGCGTTGGTAACATCCCAGAATATGAAACCGTTTTCGCGTGTAACGGCGACGGGATACGGGATTGAATCATTTTGACGCTGGTGCAGAAGCTCAACGGTTCCGGCGGGACTGTATTCCTGTTCCCAGCGTCGAATATCGAACACGACGCGGCGGGCCATGGATTCCCCCTGATGACCCAGTTCAATCGGTTCGCCGGGACGGGCGTAACAAATCGTCAAGTAAATCGCCTCTCTTTCTTGGGATTTAAATTTATATAATTTTATATAAATTTATATCTTGATTGAGATTTTAAATTTATAATATAATTTTAAATAGATTTTTATCAATCGGACAAGCCGACCGCCAGACCGGAAAGAAAGCTACGTTCCTGATAGATTTGACCGCCGGAAGCGTTGGAATTATCCGCGCCGGACGGGTTCGGATCAGGCGTGACGGACGGGGAACGGACGCGGCGGCCTGTCATGACGCCGTGAATAAAATTCGACGGATTGAATTGATTCAAACCGCCGTCAATCGGCCAGAGATTTAAAAAATTGATTGTATTTTCCAGATAAGACGGCGATTGATTAAAATAAACATAATGCCGCCCGGACATGGAACTTACATCATGATACCAGATATAGTGCAAATGAAAATCCAAGCCGGATTTTATTTTATAATCCTGTTTGTAATTTTCATGAATTAAAAATCCGTGCAATTCGACATAGCGATCATAGCGGGCGGGGCGGGCGACGCTCATGCGCGGCATAGATAATTTGATATTGCGATTTAAAATTAAATCGCCGTTTTCTTGAATTTCCGCGTAAATCGCGTCGGACGCGTTCATTTTGCCGTCAGTCTCATATCCGTTTAGATCATTCTCCGGGGCGCGGTATAAATAAACATGCGGATTATCGCCGCAAGTGACAATATGAATATGCCTGTCGCTGTAACCGGGATAATAGCCCTGCATATTGGGGAAGAGAGAGCTGTAATTAGAAAAGCCCATGTTTGTTAAAATCTGTGAATTTGCGGAATTAAACATGGAATTGGCCATGCCGAAAGAGGGGATATAATTTAAAATATTGTTCCAGACTTCGGGATAATTTTCGTTGAGATATAAGCCGGCGTTTTCATAACAGGTAAAATCCTGAGAAGCCGTCGGGTGAATATATAACCGGCTGTATTGGGGATTTTGAGCGAGAAACTCAATAAAATCGCTGTTATAACGCGGAAAATAGAGCCGGTTATAATTATTATTCGACAATCCGGCGGCTTTCCATTCTGACGCGGGTATTCTGTCGCTTAAATCTTCCAGATTTCCCGGCATGACGTATATTTTAATATCTTTTATATAGCT
>CAJOFP010000428.1 GCA_905233795.1 uncultured Oscillibacter sp.
GGCGCGAGATTATTTGTCACACGCGGCTTAGGCAATTCCGGGCGGACATTTCGATTGTTTAACCGCCCGGAAATCGCCGTCATGACGCTGGAAAGAGAATAAAATAAAAAAATTATAAAAAATTTGGAAAGGTCGGCGGAACTGTGCGGGAATTTGACGCGGGAAATTATGATATAGCGGTAATCGGCGCGGGACACGCCGGTATAGAGGCGGCATTGGCGGCGGCGCGTCTGGGGGCGCGGACGATTGTATTTACAGTACATCTGGACGCGGTCGGGAATATGCCTTGCAATCCGGCTATCGGCGGTTCAGGGAAAGGACATCTTGTAAGGGAACTGGACGCGTTAGGCGGCGAAATGGCAAAGGCCGCCGATCAATGCTGTATTCAATATAGATTATTAAACAAAGGCAAGGGGCCGGCGGTTTGGAGTTTACGGGCACAGGCGGATCGGCGCAAATATCAGGAGCATATGAAACATGTTTTGGAGACTCAAGAGAATTTGACGGTTCGGCAGGGCGAAATTATTAAAATTGAACGCGTGAACGGCGAAAATAATCAAGACAGCGCGATAAATAACGCGATAAACGGCGAAAATAATCAAGATAACGGGATTAGTAATAATAATAAATTTAAAGTGATATTATCAACGGGCGCGGTTTTTGGGGTGAAAGCCGTGATTATCGCGGCGGGGACGTATCTGTCCGGGCGGATTATAATAGGCGAATGCGTGGAGGAATCGGGGCCGGACGGTATGCGGGCGGCGTATCGGCTGACGGATTCTCTTAAAGAATTGGGCTTGCCGTTAAGAAGATTTAGAAATCCAGCCGGGGGATGAAATACCCGTGCCGTTTTCGTATTCGACAAAGAATCCGCCGGAAAATCAAGCCGTATGTTATTTAACTTGGACGACACAGGAGACGCGGAAAATTATAGAAGAAAATTTAAACCGTTCGCCGTTATATTCCGGCGTGATAGAGGGCGTGGGGCCGCGTTATTGTCCGTCGTTCGAGACGAAAATCGTCAGATTCCCGGACAAAGAACGGCATCAGTTATTTATAGAGCCGATGGGATTAAATACGGAAGAATTATATATACAGGGCTTTTCGTCGTCCATGCCGGAGGATGTGCAATTAAAAATGCTGCACAGCGTGCCGGGATTGCGGCGCGCCGAAATGACGCGTCCCGCCTACGCGATTGAATATGACTGTATAGACCCGTTATGCTTAAACGCGACGATGGAAATAAAAAATATACCCGGATTATACGGCGCGGGACAGTTTAACGGTTCGTCGGGATACGAAGAAGCCGCCGTACAGGGATTTGTAGCGGGCGTAAACGCGGCGCGGAAATTAAAAGGCGAATCGGCGTTTATACTGACCCGCGCCGAAAGCTATATAGGCGCGTTAATTGATGACTTGGTCACACGCGGGACGGAAGAGCCCTATCGTATGATGACTTCCCGGAGCGAGTATAGATTATTATTACGGCAGGACAACGCGGATTTGAGATTGACGCGGCGCGGCTATGAAATCGGACTTGTCAGCGCGACGCGATTGCGGGAAGTCGAGGATAAATATAACGCGGTCAATCAGGAAATCAGGCGTCTGGAACATACGGGTATTTCATCGACGCCGGAACTGGCTGAATTATTAAAATCCAAAGGCGGCGCGGATATAAATTCCGGTTCGTCTTTGATTGCGCTGTTACGCCGTCCGCATGTAAGTTATCAAGACTTGGCGCCGTTTGATTCTAATCGCCCGGATTTGTCGCCGGATATTCAGGAACAAGTCGAAATTTCCGTCAAATACGAGGGCTATATTAAGCGACAGAAAAAGCAGGTTGAAGAATTTCACCGTATGGAGTCCCGCGTTCTGCCGAAAGATATAGATTATAATCAAATACAGGGTTTAAGACTGGAAGCGCGTGAAAAGCTATCAGCGATACGGCCTTTGAATCTGGGACAGGCGGCGCGGATTTCCGGCGTATCCCCGGCGGATATATTCCAGCTCGCGCCGTTCGCCGTATAAAAATTTTTCCGTCTATTCCCGTTTATTCAAGTTTATTCAATCTATGACAGGCAATAACGCTTCACGGGCAATCCATATGCCGAGCCGGACGCCC
>CAJOFP010000429.1 GCA_905233795.1 uncultured Oscillibacter sp.
CGTCACCACGGCTGCCGACGCCCTGCGCAAGATGGCGGACGACGCCATGGACGACCACGGCGGCCAGGTGGGCGCGGACTACTGGCAGAGCAATCTGAACAGATTTCAATGGAAGCCGTAGCCAAGGCTCCCAATCAAATTACTGACGGTCAGATTGAGCTTCGCGGAAATCTCATCAGTCGGAAACGTCCCGGACGAGTGGATTACCTTCTGTCCGTTTATCCGAATTATCCGATAGCTGTTGTAGAGGCCAAAGATAATAAACACGCGGTATCCGATGGGCTTGGACAGGCCATGGATTATGCCCAGAGGCTGGATGTGAAATTCGCTTACAGTTCCAATGGAGACGCTTTCCGTGAACATGATTTTTTCACAGGAAAAGAACGCGATTTTCCGCTTTCTGATTTTCCGTCCCCTAATGAGCTTTTGACCCGCTATGAGGCGGGTATCCATAACGGCGCGGGTTTGAACCAGCGGGAAAAAAGTATCATTCAGACTCCCTACTATACCAGTCAGAATACTCCCGAACCGCGCTACTATCAACGCGTCGCGGTCAACCGGACGTTGGACGCGATAGCGCGGGGACAGAACCGCGTTCTGCTTGTTATGGCGACCGGAACCGGCAAAACTTATACCGCGTTTCAAATTGTTTACCGGCTTTTGCAAAGCGATTTGAAACATAAAATTTTATATCTTGCGGATCGAAATAATCTGGTGGATCAATCCATAGAGCAAGACTTCGCGCCGCTTGAGAATATCATCCATAAAGTCAACTTCTCAAAAGATGATCCAAAGACTGTCGGCGCATATGAGGTTTATTTTTCTCTGTATCAACAGCTTGCCGGGGAAACGGAAACCGATGATGATACGGAAGATGAAAACGCTGTTGAGAAGTTTCAGGCGCTGTTTCGACCGGATTTCTTTGATCTGGTCATTGTGGACGAGTGTCACAGAGGCTCCGCGAAAAAGGACAGCAACTGGCGTCGGATTCTGGAATATTTTTCATCCGCCACACAAATCGGAATGACCGCGACGCCCAGAGAAACCAAATATATTTCCAACGCGGATTACTTCGGACAGCCTGTCTACACATACTCTCTCCGAAAAGGGATCGAGGACGGATTTCTGGCTCCGTTCAAAGTGATTCATCCCTATACCAATATTGGCGACGGATGGCGTCCCGCCGCCGGACAGCGGGATATTTACGGCAATGAAATTGAGGATCGGATTTATAATAACAGCGATTATGATTATAATATTATTCTGAAAGACCGGATTCGGGCGGTAGCGGAGGAAATCACAAAGTATCTTCACTCCGTTGGCAGGATGGATAAAACCATCGTATTTTGTGCGAACGAACGGCACGCGCTGATGATGCGCGACGCGTTGGCGGATTTGAACGCGGATATGATGAAAGAATACCCGGATTATGTGGTTCGCATTACCGGCAGCGATATGATTGGGAAAAAGAAGCTGGAATATACCGGCGTGGACTGCAAAATGGTGAAACTAATCGTATTAGATCAGATGATCGGTTCCATGACAAAATTTAAACAAATTATCGGACGCGGAACCCGTCTGCGCTGGGATGACGGAAAAACGCACTTTGTCGTAATGGATTTTCGTAATGTGACGCGGCTGTTCTCCGATCCTGACTGGGACGGACCCATTCAACAGGATGAGGATTATGACCCGAACGGTACGGTCAATCCGGGATCGGTCAATCCGCCTCCCGATCCGGTAATCCCTACGGAAAAACCTGTTGTTGACGCGAACGGCTGTCCGGTTTTTGTATGGGGAAAAACCGTCTCAGTCTATGATCCGTCCGGTAAACTGCTCCGGCAGGAAAATATTATTGATTACACAAAATCCAATATTTTGGGCGAATATGCCTCTCTGGAAAATTTCATTCGAAAATGGTCTGATGAGGAAAAGAAAGAAACGATCCGCGCTCTGTTCCGGGAACGTGGCATTGATCTGGACGCCATGAAAGCGGAACAGAATATGAATGGGATAGATGATTTTGATTTTATCTGTCACGTCGCTTTTGATCAAAAACCTTTGACCCGCCGGGAACGGGCGGAAAATGTCAAAAAACGCGACTTTTTCAGCAAATACAGCGGCGCGGCGCGTGAGGTTCTGGAAACATTGCTTGACCGGTACATGAACGCGGGAATTTATGAAATCGAGAAAACGGAAGTATTAAAACTGGATGATTTTAAACGCTTCGGCAAGCCCGGAAAAATCGCAAAGTTATTTGGCGGTCCCGCCGGGTATCAAAAAGCGATCCGGGAACTGGAACGGGAAATTTATAAGGCGGGATAACACAATATGAGCGGTTTAAGCAATTTTGTAAAACGTCTCCGGGATATTATGCGGAATGACGCGGGCGTCAACGGCGACGCGCAACGGATTGAGCAAATCGCGTGGATTCTCTTTTTAAAAGTCTACGCGCAAAAAGAAGAGGATTGGGAACTGAACGAGACAAATTATCAGTCGATTATTCCGAAGCCGTGCCGCTGGGAGAATTGGGCGGATAACGCGGACGGACACGCCATGACCGGAGAAAAACTGTTAAATTTCGTCAATAATACGCTCTTTCCCGTATTGAGAGGAAAAAATATCGAGGACGCGGGCGGCAATATCCTGATTCACGGCGTCCGGGTTACGCCGGATACGCCGATTCAAAAAGCAATCGTCCAAACCGTGTTTACAGACGCTAATAATTATATGAAAGACGGCGTTTTATTGCGTCAGGTGATTGATAAAATCAACGAACTGAATCTGGATGATTACGAGGAAAGTCACGCGTTCGGCCGGGGAATATTATACGCCCCGCGCCGTCACGGATTTCATGGCGAAAATGATTCGCCCGAAAATCGGGGAACATATGGCGGATTTCGCCTGCGGCACGGGCGGTTTTCTGATCAGCTGGCTGAAAGAATTAAAAACCGTCAGTCAAAGTCTGGAAGATTTGAGTCAATGGGGACAGTCTGTTTATGGCATTGAAAAGAAACAGTTTCCCTATATGCTCTGCGTGACAAATCTGCTTTTGCATGATATTGACGTGCCGCGGGTATATCACGAAAACGCGCTTTTGCGGGATTTGCTGTCTTATACGGATAAAGACCGTTTTGACGTGATTCTTATGAATCCTCCCTACGGCGGAAGCGAAAAAAACAGCGTCAGGAATCATTTTCCGGCTGATCTGGCAAGCAGTGAGACGGCGGATTTGTTCATGTCCGTGATTCTCTACCGTTTGAAACGGAACGGACGCGCCGCCGTCATTCTCCCGGACGGCTTTCTGTTCGGAACGGACAGCGCGAAAGTGAATATTAAGAAAAAACTGCTCGCCGAATGCAATCTGCATACCGTGATCCGTCTGCCCGCCAGCGTCTTTTCGCCTTACACGTC
>CAJOFP010000430.1 GCA_905233795.1 uncultured Oscillibacter sp.
ATTTATATTACACGACGCGTATAGTTTTTATCCTGATAATATTTTATCGCGTATGACGCCGGAGGAACGGGAAAAAATTCAAACGGAATTTCACGGCGTCATTTTCCCGGATATTATGATCAAGCTGGACGATTTATTTAAACGGACGATTTAAATATTATTTAAATTATAAATTATTTAATATTATTTAAAATGAAAAAGGAGGGATTTTTATGCCGCGCAAGGCGGAAATTATCGCGGTCGGCACGGAGTTATTACTGGGCAATATTATCAACTCGAACGCGCAGGAAATTTCACAGGCGCTGGCGGGATTGGGTATCGGCGTTTATTGGCATACGGTCGTGGGGGACAATCCCGAACGATTGCGCGACGTTCTGAAAATCGCAAGCCGTCGGGCGGATATTATTATCACAATCGGCGGCCTCGGCCCGACTTATGATGATCTGACGAAAAATATTATCAGCGAGTTTTTCAATAAAAATTTAATTTTTCATCCTGAGATTTTAAATATAATTCAAAACGAATTTGAGAAAAATCGCGGCATGAAAATGCCGGAGAATAATATACAGCAGGCCTATCTCCCGGAGGACTGCGTAATTTTTCATAATCCCGTCGGCACCGCGCCCGGCTGCGCCTTTGAGTTTGATATTAATAATATTAATATTATTAATAATCAAGAAAATAATAATAATAAAAAATATGTTCTCATGCTGCCCGGCCCGCCGTTTGAAATGCGTGAAATGCTGAAAAATTACGCGGTTCCGTATTTGCGCAAATTATCCGGTCAGGTGATATTTTCACGCGATATTATGACATTCGGCGCGGGCGAAAGCGCGATAGAATTATTATTGCGGGAGGAAATGCGAAATATGTCCAATCCCACGCTGGCGACGTATGCCAAACCCAGTGAAGTGAGATTACGCGCCACGGTAAGAGCCGAAAATATGCAAAAAGCGCGCAATATGCTGGAGCCTGTGGTAAATTCCGTACAGGCGAAATTGGGCGATATTATTTACGGCATAGATGTCAATAATTTAGAGCAGGTGTGCGTGGATTTATTAAAATCCAAAAAATTCACGCTGTCGACCGCCGAAAGCTGTACCGGGGGACGTATCGCCGAAAGACTGACGGCCATTCCGGGCGTGTCAGGCGTATACAAAGGCGGCGCGGTCACTTACTGGACGGAAATGAAGCATAAAATATTAAATATTTCTCAAGAGATTTTAAATCAATACGGCGCGGTATCGGAACAGACGGCGCGGGAAATGGCGCGGGGCATACGCGAACTAACGGAATCGGATGTCGCAATCTCCGCGACGGGCGTCGCGGGGCCCGATCCCGACGAACGCGGCGTCCCCGTGGGTATTGTCTATATCGGCCTCGCCACCCCGGACGGGATTTTCTGTCGGGCTTTGCGTTTCGGCAAGCGTCCGCGGGATTTGATACGCGATCTCGCCGCCAATCACGCNNNATTTTTATTATCCCGTTTTCCGTTCCCCGTTGACAGACGCGATATTTCATGATATATAATATTATTATCAACGGCGGGAGTTTAAAATTTTTTAAAATTTAATATTTTGTCTTCGGGGCGGGGCGCAAATCCCCACTGGCGGTAAAGTCCGCGAACGGATATAAAAATAAATAATTATTATTTTTAATATTTTTATTTATTTTTATATCCGCCGATTCGGTGAAACTCCGAAACCAACAGTGACAGTCTGGATGGAAGAAGATAGAATCGGCGTATATTAAAATCTCAAGACGCTTTTTTCGCGTTCTTTTGACGGATTTTTTCGCGGGTTCACCTTGGAGGACAAAATAAAATCCAAGGCGTTCCCGCTGAAATATAATCTCTCAAAGGAGCGTTATTTTTATGGTCTGGATTGATAAAATCAATAAAATTAATCGCAAAACGGATGTAAACGCGGGCAATCCGGCGCGGACAGGCGATACCGGCGCGGCGGGCAATCCGGCGCGGATGGGCGATAAAACCCATAAATTGACTGTCACGGCGTTGTTGTCCGCCGTCGCGTTTGTGTTAATGTTTATCGAGTTTCCCATTCCGGCGCTGATTCCGTCTTTTGTCAAAATGGATTTGTCCGATCTGCCGGAACTGCTGGCGGCGTTCGGTCTGGGGCCGCTGTACGGCGTCGCGGTGGCGTTCCTGAAAAATTTATTGCATATTTTATTCAAAGGCACTTCTTCGGCGTTCGTCGGGGAGTTATGTAATTTTACGCTCGGCGGCGTATTCGCGCTGACCGCCGGGGGTATTTATCGCCTGAAAAAAACGCGTTCCGGCGCGTTGCTGGGTTCCGTCGCGGGCGCGCTGTGCATGGCGTTAATATCTATACCGTTTAATTATTTCATTGTCTATCCCGCTTATGAGGTTTTCTATCATCTGCCTATGAGCGTGATTATCTCCATGTATCAGGCGATTTTGCCCGCCGCTGATAATTTAATCAAATGCCTGATTATTTTCAATATGCCGTTTACGTTTGTCAAAGGTCTGTTCTGCGTGATTTTATGCTTTTTAGTTTATAAACCGCTGTCGCCGATTCTGCATAATAAGATTTAATTTATAATAAAAATAAAAAAATAAAAATTATAAATATAAAATCAAAAGGGGATTGATTTTTCTATGAGCAGTCAGGACAAAACGCGCCGGATTTGCGTCGTGCAGGATTTTCTCAAAGAAGAGGCGAAAAAACGCGTACAGGATTGCGAGATTTTATACGCGCAATCGCCGGACGTGTTAAAAGCCGCGTCGGAGAATTTAAAATGGTACGCCGCTTCTTCCGCCGGCGTGGACGTGTATTGCAAAGACCCGGCTTTATTCGCCAATCCGGCCTGCTTGCTGACCAGCGCGAACGTGTACGGCGTGACGATTGCCGAACATGTCATCATGACGGCTTTGATGTTACTGCGCCGTATGCCGGATTATGATATTTACACGCGTAAAGCCCAATGGCCGCCGCAACCGTTGCCGGTGCGCTCTATCCGCGACGGCGTATTTGTGATTCTCGGTACGGGCAACATCGGCACGAATATCGCCGACAGATTACACGGCATGGGCGCGGCGCAAGTGATTGGCTTGTCCAAAAGCGGGCGCGGCAATTTGTCTTTCGACGCCGTGTATGCCATCGACAAATTAGACGAGTTTCTGCCCAAGACGGAATTTTTAATCATGGCGTTGCCCGCCACGCCGGATACGGTAGAAATCTTAAATCAACGCCGTATCGCGTTGTTACCCGAAAGCGCGTATATTATCAACATTGGACGCGGAAACGCGATTGAACAGGACGCGTTAATAAACGCGTTAAATACAAATCAAATCGCGGGCGCGGCGTTGGATGTCATGACGCCGGAGCCGTTGCCGTCCGACAGTCCGTTATGGACCGCGAAAAATCTGGTCCTGACGCCGCATGTCGCCGGAAATATGACGCTCGGTTATACCGCTGACGCGAATGTAAATTTATTCTGTGAAAATTTAAACCGTTACGCCAACGGCGAAAAATTAAAATGCCTGATTGACCGGACACGGGGTTATTAATATATTTTTCACGGGGGTTATAAAATGCCGGTATTGTGTTTATTTTACGGAATTATTGTCCGCATGTATCGTGAAACCGGCGGAAAACATAATATACCGCACATTCACGCGGAATATTCCGGCGATGAAGTTGTTGTTGCGCTTGACGGTTCTGTTTTAGAG
>CAJOFP010000431.1:0-1443 GCA_905233795.1 uncultured Oscillibacter sp.
AACGCGATCCGTTTTGATATGTCTATCGCGTATTTCGCACGTTTCCAGCGTCAGACGTCGTTCGCCGACGGTAACTGCGCCGTCTTTGGCAATCGCGGCGGCGAAAGCGCGGCGGAACTCCTCTTTCGGACTTCGGATTTCCATTGATAGCGGTCCCGGAAACGTAATCAATCCGTCCTTTACCCGGTAAGGCCCTTCCAGCGTACTGAATACAAAGAGCTTATAGGCGCGGCGGTTGCGGGTATAGCCCTCGTTATGCAGGAACGCGGAGAAGTCCGGCGACGCCGACAGGACATGATAAATCATTCCCTGTAAAACGCTGTGATACGACAGCGGCAAAGTCAACGGCTCCGACAGCGCGAATGTTAATTTGAACTGCATAAATCCTCCGTAATGAATCCCTCATAGGGAAGGTATGACACGATTCCGGCGGATGGAATAACTTACGGCTTTGATATTCCGTTTTAATCCCTCATAGGGAAAGTAAAAGCCGCCGCAAGTTGATAGCCGTATCGTAACGGATTCGCGGCGGCTTGTCAAGAGGTATTTTTTAAATTTGCCGCTCTATCTGATAATCGCCGTAACGGACGATTTGTCCGGTATCGCGGTCCGTTTGCGGAGCCTGTACGCCTTTTAGACGTACCAGCGCGTCATAATCGCCGTAACGCGATTCAAGACCGCGCATGAGAACGGTTTCGCCGTTGAGCAGTTTCCTGTACTCGTCATCCGTGACGGTTTTTCGGTATCCGCGAGGGCGTCCGGGACGAAAGCCGCAGTTTCCCGCGCATGACGGGAATTTGTTTCCGCTCACAATATCCGCGCCGCAGACCGGACATTTGCCCAATACATTCGATATATTTTGCGTCTTTTGCGGCGCGTGGGGTTGATTCTGTCGCGGCGGACGCTTTTTCGGTGTGGGATTGTTCATAGCGGCGCGGTTTTTCATCAGATTGTTCATATATTTATATTGTTCCGTGTCATAGCCGGGGATATTCGCTTTCGGACGTTCTTCCGGCGTGACCATGCGTCCGAAGCCCACGTTGGTTTTCGCGCCCGCGCCCGATTCCATGATTAGCTCCCGGAACAATGCGCAAGTTTGCGCGGCGTCGATTTGTGTCGCGTCCCGGAGCAGGAAGCCAAATTCAAAACACACGTTCGGTTTGATTTTCAACAGGCTGATGGGAACAGGGTTCTGAAATTCCTTATGCGGCGTGATATATTCCAGCGATAACATACCGTCGGGCCAATCCGTAGGAAACGCGCCCAGAAAGATATTGCCGTTCTCGAAAAGTTCCGTTTCAAGCGTTTCGGCGTCAATATCGTCCCGTCCCAGATACGCGCCTATTAAAATTTCACGGTCGGTTTTTTCCTCCCCGTTATACTTTCCGGGGAAGCGGGAACGCAATACGCCTTTGAGCGACGAACCGGGCAGATACGGCAGAC
>CAJOFP010000431.1:1504-2266 GCA_905233795.1 uncultured Oscillibacter sp.
CATTTCACGCAGTCCGGCGAACAAATCCGCCTTTGGGAACGCGAACGAAAACACCGCCTGATTGCGTTCCTCCACGTCTTGCGCGTTCTTGCTCAAGAACTCCAGCCCGTCGAAATACTCCCGATGGAAAATATAATGCATATTTTTCGACTGAAATTTCATGGCGCTTACTCCCGCTGATCAGGCTGTTCGGGTTGATCGGGTTGATCAGTTCCGTCACGCTTTTTGTTTTCACGTTTGGGATATAAATTAATAGCGAGTTTCAGGGCGATTGCGGCGTTTAGAACTTCCTCACGACAACCGGGATTCGCCGCCGCGTATTGATAGAGATTTTTATATTCGCTGTCCATGCCGTGAGACTGGAGAATCCGGAAAAGCGCGTCAAGCAGTTTTTCACGGGGTACGTCCGACTTGTTCTTTTCGGAAAAGAACGCGATTGCCGATAATAAACTGCCCATAGACACCGCCGCGCCGAACGTGGCGATCTGTCCCCGGAATCCGGCGTCAATTTTACCGTCCTGTACGATTTCAGCGTCTTTAAGCGCTTCATAAGCGGCGGGAATATCGCGGTCAACGCTTGCTTTGTTCATTTTACGCCCTCCAATACCGTGACTTTGCACAATCCGTAACCGATGGAATGCACGGAGGATGGGATAGAAATAGAGGTCAGACCGTCGCAGTAAAGGAACGCGTAATCACCAATGGAGGTCACCGAATTTGGAATGATGACAGCGCTTAAACCGTCACAGTTATAAAATGCTT
>CAJOFP010000432.1 GCA_905233795.1 uncultured Oscillibacter sp.
GCTGTAATCCACATAGCGACGGGATTTGACGGTATAAGACGCCAAGCGATGTTCAATAAAAAATTCTTCCGCCAATACGGATATATTACGCAACGCGATTGTAAATGTCATATGTTCGATAACAGAAACATGACCGGACGCGAGAACTTTGCGGATTAAATTTCGATTTTTTTCTTGCTCCGACGCGTTTTGAAAGATTTCCAGCGCGTCGCCTTTTGTGGTCGAGATTCTGGCGGCGCTTGCGGATATTTTTTCGCCGTATAAATTATAGCTGACAATTTGGGCGTTTTGCGCGTTTTTTGCGTTTTGGGCGTTCAAATCAGGCTTGATATTCATGATAAATTATAAACTCCAGTAAAAATTTTTAAATTTTTAAAATAATAATATAATTAAAATTAATCCGTCGGATGTTTGTTATATTCGCGTTTTAATAAAATCGGCGTTATAATAGAGCTGGTTAAAATTAATAAAATCACGGGCGTGAAAAATTCGGATGTTAATAAACCGGCGGCCAAGCCCTTTTGGGCGGTAATTAACGCCACTTCGCCGCGTGTCATCATGCCGAGACCGATTTTGTACGCGTCATGACGGTTAAAACGGGACATTTTCGCGCACAAGCCGCAACCGATAATTTTTCCGAAAAGCGCGGTCAGGACAAAACAGACGCTGAAAAATAATAATTTTATATCCATAGCCGCGAAACTGGTTTTTAAGCCAATTCCGGTGAAAAACAGCGGCGCAAAGACCATGTAAGAGCTAATATCCACACGGCGTTCGATATATTCCGCGTCGCTGAGATTGCATAACACAACGCCCGCGACATACGCGCCGGTAATATCCGCGATGCCGAAATACGTTTCGGCAAGATAAGCGAGTAAAAAGCAATAGCACAGGCTGACAATCGGAATCCGTCTGGTATGCGTATGACGGTTATCCAGCCATGAGAAGATTTTAAAAACTAAAAAGCCGGTGCCGAGCGCCAAGATAAAAAATAACGCGGCCTTGCCGATTACAAGTCCGATATTTTCCTGCTGTCCGCCTGTCATACTCAGTAAAAATGTCAGAACGATCATCGACGACGCCGTTTAATTTCCCAAGTTCTTTCAGGGCGGCTACTGTAATGCTCACAGAAGTCGCGGCCATAATCGTGCCGATAAACAAGCCCTTTAAAATCCCGTTGGAACCGGACGCGCCATAAAACGCGATAAATAATAACGCGCCGAAAATCATGGGGACGAATACGCCCGCGCAGGCGATTAAAGTCGCCCGCGCCCCGGTTCGGCGCAGTTTTTTCAGATTCGTACCCAGTCCGGCCTCGAACATTAACATAATAACGCCGATTTCCGCCATTTGCGATAAGAAATCCGATTCATGAACCAGACCCAGCGCGGCGGGGCCTACGGCGAGACCCGCGATAATCTCCCCGACCACTTCCGGCGCGCCGAATTTCCGCGCCTGTACGCCAAACATTTTCGCCACGAATAACAATATCGCTAAATCCAGAAGGAAACGCGTATCCATTTAATAAAAGCCTCTTTTCTAAATCTTTTCTATCTTTTTCAGAAAAATTATAATAAAAATTATACGCTTTTTATCTTTTCTGTCAATATAATATAATAATATAATAATATAAAAAATAAAATTCCCGGCTGGGTGTCGGGGATTTTATTTTTTTATATTTTTTTAAAATTACTCTTGACAGAGTGATTTTAACTGTATATACTGTATATATCGTTTATATAAAATATATACGGATATAAAATTAAATATAAAATAAAAAAATAAAATATAATTTTGGCGGATATTGATATAAAAAGGGGGCGCGTATGGAAATTATTATCAAAAATTCGGATCACAGGCCATTATATGAACAAATCGCCGCGCAAATCCGGGCGAAAATTTTAAACGGCGAGTTGAAACCGGGTGAGGCGTTGCCATCCATACGGAATTTGGCGCGGGATTTGAAATTGTCTGTCATTACGACAAAACGCGCTTATGATGAATTAGAAACCGCCGGATTGATTGATTCTATCGCGGGCAAGGGATGTTTTGTGACAAATACGGCGCGCAATCAGGAAATTTTGATTGAACAGCGTAATCAGGAATTAGAACGGCGCGTATCGGAGATTGTACGGCTTGCGAAAGACAACGGCGTCGAATATGAAACGCTGTCAGATATTTTGCGTATATGCTGGGATGAATTATAATATTTAATATTAAATAAAT
>CAJOFP010000433.1 GCA_905233795.1 uncultured Oscillibacter sp.
ATTGAGGCGTTTTTATTATCCGGGAAGTATCGCAAATACGCGGAGGCTTTGGAGGATGAGGAAGAATATCAGGCGTTTATGCGTGAGAACGGGAATAATAATTTAATCGCGCAAGATAATAATAATAATAATAATTTAATCCCGGACGCGGCGGAGAAGCCGCAAGAGGCCGGACAAAAGCCGAAAGTAATCAAAGAACTCGCGCTGGACGATGATATTCCCGATATGCCGACGGGCTGGACGCCGACGGTGATACCGGAAGAAATCAGCAAGACGACGCCGGATAACAGCCCGGAAAATAAACCGGAGAATGAGAATTACGCGAATGATAACATGAATGATAACGCGGATGATCAGCCGGAAAACGACGGTGAAAATAACCCGGAAAACAATAACAATCCCGAAGAACAAGAGGATTTAAATAAGCCGGTGGAATTGGAGAAAAAAAATAATATGTCTGTATTGACGCCGATTGGGGAAGATGAGAATCTGGATGATTTGGATTTGAATCCGGCGGATAATGATAATAATAATAATAATAATAATAATGAAAATGACAATCCCGTGTGGGATGAGGAGAACGAGCACAACGCGGAGGACGCCGCTTGGGAAGAGGAAAGCGAAAACGTAAAATTATAAGCGCGGTTTTATAATAAAATATAATAAAAAAATCCCCTGTCGCGGCGGAAAACGCGGCGGGGGATTTACGCGTATAAAAAACTTGCTTTCGCGGATTTGATATGATAAGATTATGAAAATTATTAAAATGATAATAATATATAATAAAAATAAGGAAGTTATATTTTATGCTGACATTGGATAAAATTTATCAGGCCGCGTTTACGCTCAAAGGCGTGGCGCGGAAAACTTACAGGTCACAGGCAGTTTTAAACTGCGCGGCGCTTATAATAAAATCCACGCTTTGACGCCGGAACAGCGTGACGCCGGTATTATCGCGTGTTCGGCGGGGAATCACGCGCAAGGGGTTGCGCTGTCGGCGTCGAAGATGGGCGCGAAAAGCGTGGTCTGTATGCCGGACGGCGCGCCGATCAGTAAAGTCGAGGCGACGCGGAGACTGGGCGCGCAAGTCAGTCTTGTACCCGGCGCGTATGACGACGCGTATAATTACGCGCTGGAATTGCAGAAAGAAACCGGCGCGACGTTTATTCACCCGTTTAATGACGAGTTAGTCATTGCCGGACAAGGGACTATAGGACTGGAAATTCTGGATCAGTTGCCGGATTTGGACGCCGTGATTATTCCCGTAGGCGGCGGCGGCTTACTGGCGGGCGTGGCGTTCGCGGTCAAAAATCTCTGTCCGAGCGTAAAAGTTTACGGCGTACAGGCGGAGAACGCGCCAAGCATGTTAAGAAGTTTTGAGGATAATAAAATCAGGACGCTGGACAGCGTGTCGACGTTCGCGGACGGTATCGCGGTCAAGACGCCCGGCGATCTGACGTTTGAAATGGCGAAAAATTACGCGGATGATATAATAACAGTATCAGAAGACGAGATCGCCGCCGCGATTCTGGCTTTAATCGAACAGCAGAAATTAATTGCCGAGGGCGCGGGAGCGGTCAGCGTGGCGGCGGCGATGTTCTCTAAAAAGATTGATTTGACAGGCAAAAAAGTCGTCTGTATCGTCTCCGGCGGCAATATTGACGTGAATATATTATCGCGTGTGATTACCCGCGGACTGGTCACGGGCGGACGTAACAGCGTTTTGCAAATCGCCTTGGAGGACAAGCCCGGACAATTAGTCGGCGTCAGTCAGATTATATCGAATTGCGGCGCGAATGTCGTTTCCGTACATCATGAGCGTTCCGACGCGAATATGGCGATTTCAAGCTGTTTCTTAAAAATCGGCATGGAAACCCGCGATTTTGAGCAAATCAATTTAATCAAGCAGGAACTGACGAAAGCCGGATTTAAAATCATGACGGACAGAATACAAGAAATGGCGTGAATTATAAATATTTATATTATATTTATAATTTATTAATTTATAATATATATAATAATATTATAATATAATTTATAAAATAAAAGGGGCTGTGAGTATATCATGAAAAGCGTACACACGAACGACGCGCCGGAGGCTATCGGGCCGTATTCGCAGGCGATGATTCTGGATAAAAT
>CAJOFP010000434.1:0-1758 GCA_905233795.1 uncultured Oscillibacter sp.
AATCAGATATTGACACCATTTTCCGACGGGCGCAGGGCGTTTATAACGCGTGGCGCAAATTGCCGGAGACGGAACGGACTACACAGAATCTTCTTTCCCGTCTGGATTTTGATTTCTTTGAGCTTCTGGACAGCGTAACAATCGCCCGTTCACGCAAGCATATTCAGAATTATTATGATATATCCAATATCGGACCGTTTCCGGATCGTAAGAAGCCTGTGACGCTCCGTCCAAAACTGACGAATCTCAAAGGCGCGATCAATTACCGGGAAGTTTATGAATGCCTTTCTCAGTTACAGCTTACTATTTATACGCCGACCGCCTATATTCAGCCCAGCAAGCTGTATAAATATCTGGATGAGAAAGAGACGGAAAATTTCCGAAAAGGCCGCGAACTCGGCATTCAACGTCTTATGCGGATCAATTTTTTGAAACGTATGGAAAGCTCCGTTCATTCGTTCCTTCTGGAAACGACCGCCCGGACCATTCAACAATTCGCGGAGAGCGGAAACGGAAATCTTGAAGAAGCGTCCGATCTTTCCAACGCGGCGGCGGAGTTTGACTACGACGATCAAAATACGGATTTTTTTACAGTCGGAAAAAAAGTCCGTATTGACCTGCGCGACATGGATTATATTTCATGGAAACGTGATATTGATCACGATCTGGAAACGCTGTCTCTTTTAATTTCTATGGTGGAGGACATCACGCCGGAATATGATTACAAACTCCGTGAACTGGTACGCGTAATCAAAGAAAAAGCCGCCGCGCCGATCAATCCCGGCAATCAAAAGATTTTAATTTTTACCGCTTTTTCTGATACCGCCGAATATCTGTATGAAAATATCAAAGAAATGGCGAAACGGGAACTGGGACTGGAAACCGCGTTAATCACCGGAAATGTAGAGGGCCGGACTACAATTTCACGTTTTCAGGCTGATATGAACCGGATTCTTGCCGCCTTTTCGCCAAAATCCAAAGATCAGGCCGTGTTATATCCAAAAGATGATAAAGCCAAAAATGAAATTGATATTTTAATCGCAACAGACTGCATTTCCGAGGGACAGAATCTTCAGGACTGTGATTTCTGTATTAATTACGATATTCACTGGAATCCGGTCCGCATTATTCAGCGTTTCGGACGAATCGACCGTATCGGCAGTCAGAATAAAATGATTCAGCTTGTCAATTTCTGGCCTGATCTGGATTTGGATGAATATATCAATCTCAAAGCCCGTGTGGAAACACGGATGAGAATTTCCGTTATGACTTCCACAGGAGACGATGATTTAATCAATCAGGATGAAAAGGGCGATTTGGAATACCGCCGCAGTCAGTTAAAAAAATTACAGGAAGAAGTTGTCGATTTAGAGGACATGAGTTCCGGCGTGTCTATTATGGATTTGGGCTTGAATGATTTTCGTATGGATTTATTGTCTTACATGAAAGAACATGACGATATTGATCATACGCCGTTCGGGATTCACGCGATTGTCAGAGGCGAAAAGCCCGGCGTGATTTTCATCCTGAAAAACGTCAACGAGCAAATCAATATCAAGGCGCAAAACCGTCTGCATCCTTTTTATATCGTATACGTCGGCATGGACGGAGAGATTATCACAAATCATCTTCATCCGAAAGATACGCTGGATATAATGCGGCGTCTTGCCAGAGGAAAAGCGGAACCGGATCGGGAACTGTGCGGAAAATTCAACCGTGAAACCAAAAACGGTAAAAACATGGGAAAAGTTTCTAAAT
>CAJOFP010000434.1:1839-2690 GCA_905233795.1 uncultured Oscillibacter sp.
GGACTGGAAGATTTCGAGTTAATTTGTTTCGTGGTGGTGATTTAACATGATCGACTTCCCCGCCGGTACGAAAATTCATCAAAAACTGCCCAAAGAAGCGTTTTATAAACATCTTTCTTTAACGCCGACGCTGAAAAACAAATTCGTTTCCGACGTTGAAAGCATTTTCGCGGAAAACAGTCTGAGCGCGAAAACCCTGAATTTTAACGCGCAATCCGAAAGTATGGAAATCCTGCTTGTACTGGTGAACTTGAAAAAAGCCGAATTTGACGCGAAAATCATAGAGGCGATTGCGCGGCAAAATCCGCATGAATTAATATTTCTGCTCGCCTATGAAAATCAGCGGCAGCTGGCGATTTATCACGGCAAATTGTATCGGACGCCGTGGACGGACAAAAAAGACTTGACTTTTCATATCAACGGGCGTACAATGGATGAAATCTGGAGCGGCTTTATAGAACAAATCGCGCTCCGGGAAGAACAGGCGCAACCCATTGACGAACGGTCGATTGACGAACGCTTGCGTTTGCAAGACAAAATCCTGAAACTCCAACAACAAATCGCAAAGACAGAAGCGGCGGCGTGGAGAGAACAACAGCCTAAAAAACGCTTTGCGTTATATCAAAAATTGCGGAATTTAAAAAAAGAATTGGATGCGAATAAAAATGGAGAGACCGCCATATAAAGAATATGAATTTGAATGGGACCCGAAAAAAGCCGCTCTCAATCTGAAAAAGCACGGCGTTTCCTTTGAAACCGCTACGGAAGTCTTTAATGATAAAAACAGAGTGGAATTTTTTGACTGGGCGCATAGCGAAAACGAGGACAGGTATATTACAGTTGGAAAAGTG
>CAJOFP010000435.1 GCA_905233795.1 uncultured Oscillibacter sp.
TTTTATCATTATATGGAAGCGTTAGTGGCCTATCATAAATATATGGGCGGAAGAGAGGGATAAAATGAGCGGAAAATACGGAAAGATTTTAATTGAGTGTACGCTGACGGTACGGACGGGATTGCATATCGGCGCGGCGAGCGGCTTTTCCGCCATTGGCGCGGTGGACAGTCCCGTGATCCGGGACGCTATGACGGGTTATCCCATCGTTCCCGGAAGCAGTTTAAAGGGCAAACTGCGTACATTGCTTTCTAAAGACCTGCAAGACAAACGTCAGACGGATACGCAAAAATATAAAAACTGCTGGGACGCCGATCCGAATGAAATTAAGCGTCTTTTCGGCAGTTCCAATCCGATTCAGGCGGCGCGTCTGCAATTCGCGGACTGTCCTGTGATAAAATCTCTTACGGAACGGTTCAGACCGTCTGAAATGACGGAAGTGAAAGTGGAAAACAGCATCACCCGCGATTGGTACAAAGACAACGGGCGGGCGAATCCCCGGCAGATTGAACGCGTCAACAGCGGGATTCAATTTGCCGTCCGTATTGTTTATGACGCTTATGAAGGCGTGGAATCACAAGAAACGAAACGGGATTTAAATCTTTTAGTGACCGGCCTGAAACTTTTACAGCGGGATTATCTGGGCGGACACGGTTCCAGAGGAAGCGGACGGATCAGTTTTGAGAATTTCCGTCTCAGCGCGTTTCCCGATGAAAACGCGGATTTAACGGAATTAAACGCGCTTTTCCAGCCCGTGGCCGATAATAATCCGTTTTCGGATGAGGATAGAGACGAACAACGGGAAGGCAGTGCGGAATGAACGCGTATTTATATAAACTGCGCTTTGACACGGCGGCGCATTTCGGCGCGTCGGATTCCGCGTTGTCTTTTTATATTTCAGAAGATCATTTTTGCGCCGATACGCTTTTCTCGGCTTTGTGCCATACCGCCAGCGCGACGGAACATCCGGACGCGGCGGCGGACTTATGCCAAGAGGCGAAAGCCGGAAATTTTCTGTTGTCGGACAGTATGCCGTGGAGTCAGGACGAATCCGGCGTTACGACGTTTTTTCTTCCGCGTCCCATGCTGATTTCCGAGACGCGCCAAAATATCGCGGATATTTCCTCGCAAAATCGCCCGGAGAATCGCAAAGAAATCAAAAAATTAAACTGGCTTCCCGTCAATTTACTGGATGATTACGCGACAAGCGTATATCATAACGCGAATATATTTGACATATCCGGGATTCCGAAAAAATTCGGCGAGGCGGATGTAATCGAACGGGCGGCCATTCCCCGCGAAATCGACAAAGACGCGAATCCGTATCCGACAGGCGCGTTTTATTTTTACGCAAATTGCGGGCTGTATTTTATCGCGCTGATCAAAAATCCCGCGTTGGCGAAGAAAATTTCATCCCCGAACCTCACCTGAACCCTCCAACGATAGATTTACAAAATCCGCCGGACAGTCAGACAGCGTGGATTTATAACGCCTTAATCAGACAGGACAGCGACCGTCAGATTTTATTGACGGCGAGTCTGCCGCGTCCTGACGAAATCGAAACCGCGTTGGACGACGCCTATTTTCAATTAATCCGCCGCGCCGGATTTGTACGGCCTTTCTTTCCTGAAAATCAGGGACGTAAAAAACGCGTCCAGTATTATCTCACGGCGGGATCGGTTTTGCGCCGCCGCTTTTCCGGCGATCTCTATCCGGTCGGCGACGGGGAGAATGATTATATTTTTCGCTATGGGCGTCCGGTCTTTTTGGGCTTGGCGTGACGGGGTAATAATATATTATTATGATTACGCAATATCGTTTTTCTATCCAATCTCTTGACAATCAGTCCGTGTCATCCGAACGGGCTTACGCCATTTATTCATGGCTTTTGACGAAAATTCCCGCGTCTTATGGGGATATGTTACACCAACAGGGTGAAAAGCCAATCTCTCAATATATTTATTATCATTATCATCATGCTCAGGTTGACAAAACGAATCAAATCATATGGACTGTCTCTTGTTTAAATCAAGAGATTTCTGACGTTTTAGAACCCGTTTTAAAAAATTTAGATATAATTCCCTTGCATAGCGGGAATTTAAAGGCGACTTGTTTAGAGCATATATCCATATCTTCCGTCGGCGAATTGCATGATTTGGCGGAACGTGATTTAAATTCCCGTTATTTACATCTTTCGTTTCATTCGCCGACCGCCTTTAAACATGACGGACAATATATTATTTTCCCGGAAAAGCGTCTGTTATTGCGCAGTCTCGCGGAGAAATGGGATTACGCCTTTCCGGCGTATCCGATTCGGGACGAGGAAACGCTGAACGCTATAGAAAACGGCGTCAAAATTACGGATTATCGTTTACAGTCCTGTCGATTCGCTCTTAAAAATATACGCGTTCCCGGCTTCAGCGGTCAAATTATATTGCAATCCAATCTCGCGCCGCCGCTGATGAAATTATGGAACAGTTTCATTTATTTTTCATCGTTTTCCGGCATCGGCATAAAAACGACGCTGGGTATGGGCGGCGTCAAGGCTTCCATGCGCATA
>CAJOFP010000436.1 GCA_905233795.1 uncultured Oscillibacter sp.
GAGAGCGTGGAGACGGAGAAACCGGAGACGGAAAAACCGGAAAGTGAAATTGTCACGGAAAAACCGGGACGGCGTGGAAAACGTGAATGGACGCCTGAAAAAAATGTAAAGAAATCGAAAGCCGAGACGGGCGGAAAGCCGGTCATGATTTATATTCTCTTGTTATTCGGCGCGGCTTTGTTGTTAATGGGTCTGTCGTCACTCATGCACCAGCGCAACAATCAACAGGTTTTGGGAGAATTACGCGCTGATTTGTCGGACTTGCGAAAGGCGCAGGATTTGCAAAATAATATTATCGAATTGCAGAAAGCCCGGCAGGAATCGGAAGACCAGTTAAAAGAGGCGCAGAAAAATTTAAATACGATAGTATCCCAGACGCAGGAAGATCGCAATCGTTCGGAAGCGTTGCAGTATTTATATTTGCTGATGATGGAAACGCAAATGGAGCATTATCAATCGTGTCAGACGCTGATTCAGGAAATGGAGAGCCGCGGACTGGAAAAAAGTCTGCCCGCCGAAACAATCGGGAGCGCGGGACTTGCCGCCGGGGTCGCGTCGCCTCTGGATCGCTATTATCAGATTAAAGAGACGATTGCCGCCCGTATCGCCGAGGGATTGCCGCCCCAGACCGTGGACGCCATGAATGAAAACTGGATTCCCGAACGGGAAGAAGTCACGGAAGAGTTTACAGGGGAATTTACCGTGGAAATTCCGGTGGAAGTCACAGGCGCGGAAAACGCCGGGGAAAATAATCCCGAAAATAATCTTGATTGGAACGGCGAAGAGAATAATCAAGCCGCCGTTTCTCAGGAATGGGAACCGGGCCCAGCTCCAGAAAGCCCGATAGAATAAGATAATTAATAATAATATAATGAATAGTATAAAAAATAATATAGAATGAACATGAAGCGAACGGAAAGGAATTAAACTCAAGTATGGATGAAAATAAAAATAATAATATAAATAATGCTTGTCCGGCGTTTCAGACCAGTATCGGCGGACAGGCGTTAATCGAGGGCATTTTAATGCGCGGGCCTGAAAAACAGGCGATTGTGATCCGGGATCAGGACGGAAATTTAATTGAAAAAGTAGAAGATTTAAAATTAATTAAAGATAAATATCCGGTGTTGGGCGTTCCCATTATTCGCGGGACTGTCAATTTTTTGTCGGCTATGGTGGAGGGCGTCAAAGCGTTGATGTACTCCGCGGAATTTTATCCCGATGATGAAAATGATATAAATAAAGAGCCGTCAAAATTTGAAAAGTGGCTTGACAGTCATGTGTCGAATAAGACGCTTGAACAGGGCGTAATTATTCTGGCCGTCATTCTGGGCATTGGTATGAGTATTGGCTTGTTTTTGATCCTGCCGACGTTTCTCACCAGCGGTATTTTATACTTTTTCCCGGATTGTATTTTTATTGTATTTAATATTTTGCTCTAAACAAAAAGATATTTATCGCGTGTTTCAATATCACGGCGCGGAACATAAGACAATTTTTTGCTATGAAGCCGGATTGCCGCTGACAGTCGAAAACGTGCGTATACAATCCAGACATCATCCGCGCTGCGGGACCAGTTTTTTATTCGTCGTTATATTCGTATCCATTTTGGCTTCCGGCGTCGTATTCGGCATATGGCCCATGACAAATCCGCTGGCGCGGGCGGCGGCGCATTTGGCGTTATTGCCCCTTGTCGTCGGTATCACTTACGAGTTTAACCGATGGGTCGGACGCCATGTCAAAGAAAATAAACTGGCGCAAATCTTGACCGCGCCCGGTCTCTGGATGCAGAATTTCACAACAAATGAACCGGATGATAATATGATAGAATGCGCGATTAAATCTCTTGAACTGGTTATCCCGGAACAGAAAGGTAAAGACGCGTGGTAAAAATTTAAATTAAAATTTTTGATTGAATAGCAAGCGTTATATAATTATTATAGATATTATTATAGATGGTAAAAATCCGCACAAACAGTTATGACGTGTCGTTCAATGAATTATATGATATGTATCAGAATCACGAATTAGTGATACAGCCGGAATATCAGCGTTTATTCCGGTGGGACGAGGCGAAACAGTCGCGTTTTATAGAATCTTTAATTCTGGAAATGCCCGTGCCGCCTATTTACGTCATTGAAACGGATACCCGTATCTATGAATTGATTGACGATAAAATCGGCGATCTGAATTTAGACCCGTTGATTTTACAGGGCTGTGACATGGTTCCGGCTTTGAACGGATTAACATATAAAGATTTGACGCTTGCGCTCCAGATTAAATTAAAGCGGAGTTTTATCCGTATGGAAGTTGTACGGAAAGAGAGCGAGCAGACGTTAAAATATCACATGTTCAAGCGTCTGAATACGGGCGGGGAATTGCTGTCAAATCAAGAAATCCGTAATTGCACAATCCGCATTTTGGGCAGTAAGGCGATTGATTTTATTAACGATTGCGCCAAAAATGAGGATTTTCAGGCGGTTATAAAAATACCTGACCACCTTATAAAGATTAAATATGATCAAGAATTGGCATTACGGTTTTTTGCTTTAAAAAATGCTTTCGATG
>CAJOFP010000437.1:0-1088 GCA_905233795.1 uncultured Oscillibacter sp.
TTTCAAATCCGTATATTCACGGGCGAACGCCCATAAACTATTAAACATTTCATATTCATACATGGATATTAAAATCGTCAACGCCGCGCCGATACTGGTTAGCATATAAGTACGCATTCCGGCGTTGTGACGCTTGCGGGAGCGTCCGTAACCCAATAAACTGCCCGCCGCCGTCGCCAATAATAATCTTACAATCACGGATAACAGATTAAATTCCCGCAGATACGCGATTCCGTCCGCGAAAGGCATTCGCGTTTCCCCCTTAATTTATAATATTTTATAATATTATACACGCGATTTATATTTAAATATATTTAAATATTTTTCTCGTATTCGCGCAAAAATCGTACAAGCGCCTCGACGCCCGCTTTCGGCATAGCGTTATAAATCGACGCCCGCAGTCCGCCCACGCTTTTATGACCTTTTAAATTATCAAAACCCGCCTGTTTCGCGGCGGCGACGCATTTTAAATCCTCTTCGGGCGACGGCGTTCTAAATGGGATATTCATGACAGAACGATCTTTTTTGACGACAGTCCCGTGAAAATACGCGCTTTGATCCAGAAAATTATAAAATATATCCGCCTTTTCCCGATTAATACGCGCCATTTCTTCCAGACCGCCCAGCTTGATTAAATATTCAAACACTTTGCCACAGCAATATATACTCCAGCAATTCGGCGTGTTATACATGGAATCATGATCGGCGTGCGTCTGATAAGACAAATAAACCGGGACTTTCGGGTCTAAATTTTGATTAATTAAATCCTCGCGTATAATCACGATTACCATACCGGCGGGGCCTATATTTTTCTGTACGCCCGCCCAGATTAAGCCGTATTTACTCACATCCACGGGCCGCGACAAAAACATGGACGATTGATCGCTGACAAGCGGAATTTGATTCAAATTCATATTCGGCAGATTCCAATAAGTCGTCCCGTGAATCGTCTCGTTTTCGCAGATATAAATATAATCTAAATTTTTATTAAAATTATCATTTACTTCCGGGATATAATTAAAATTTTTATCCCGCGACGACGCGATAATATCAATATCGCCGTATTTTTTCGCCTCCGGAATCGCTTT
>CAJOFP010000437.1:1132-2530 GCA_905233795.1 uncultured Oscillibacter sp.
AGAATTGCAGCGTCCCGCCGCCTTGGATAAATAATATTTTATAATTCTCCGGGATGTTCGCCAATTTTCTTAAATTATTTTCCGCCTGATCCCGGATTTCCTGAAAAACCGCCGAACGATGGCTCATTTCCATAACGCTCATGCCGCTTCCGTGATAATTCATCACTTCCGCCGCGATTTCTTCCAGTACCGGCTCCGGCATCATCGCCGGGCCCGCCGAAAAATTATAAATTCTTCCATATTTCATGATAAATCAAATCCAATTTTATTATTAAAATTTTATATTATATATATTATAATTTAAATTATAATTTATTAAATTTTAATACGGAATCGCGTATAAAATCACGTCGCCGTTTTTGAGAGATACGCCGTAATCCAAAAACGGCTCCTGTCCGTCCGCGTCATAACAGAGCTCGTAATTATCTTTTAAAATCGGCGAAATCTGAAATTTTTTATCCGCGATATAGCTATATGATTCTTCCGAATCCGTACCGGGATTATAGACAATCGTCAACTTCGCGGAATCGTTTGATATTTCGTCGCTCTCCCGCATTTCCCGCAACATCCGTTCCGCCAGTTCAGGCCGTTCCGCGTCGTAAGATACGTTTAAGACAATTACCGTCTCTTCCTGTTGGTTCGATACGGATTTCTCTTCCATCGACAAAATTTCCAGCGTGTTATAATTTAATATATATTGAAAATTCGAGCCGTTCAATTCCGTGGCGATATTCGTCACGCCGTTCTTTTTATCCGGTTCGATATTCAAAATATTTTCCGTCGGCGTCATTTCCGTATTAATAATGCTATAATCCTCCGGGACGCTTTGAATATAATCCTCGGCGGGCATGGCCGGAAACGCGACGGAAAATATTAAATCCTCCCCGTTCCCCGACGCGATTAAATATCCCGAACCAAGATTCCGATCCGACAGATACGCCACCAGTTCGCCGGGAGCTAAATTCGATAAATTATTCCGATACGGGACGTAAACGAAATCTTTTTCCAGATACGTCTCCCAGCTGAACGGCTCATCGTATTCGGCGGAAATCACGGCTTCCGTCAGAAAACTTTTATGACGGGATAACAGGGCGTCTACGCTGTTGGCGGCGGCGACGCGTTCCATTGTGACTTGACCGCCGCAGGCGGTCAGCGCGACGGATAAAATCAAACTCAAAACCGCCATCATGGAAACCGTCAGAAATTTTCCGCGCATGACTCACGCTCTCCTTTCATTCGCGTAATATTCTTACGCTTTTCATTCGCGTAATATTTTTACGCTTTTTCCGTTCCGGCTTGTTCATCGTCCCGCGACGCGCCGTCTTGATTCTCTTGATTTTCTTCCGGCATATTATTTATATTATTTTCCGGCTCTTTTTCTTCCGGTTTTTCAAGATT
>CAJOFP010000438.1:0-1348 GCA_905233795.1 uncultured Oscillibacter sp.
AAACTTTTTGAAATTTCACGCGATAAATTTATTCCCGCCCCGAAAGTCGATTCGGCTTTGTTAAAACTTACGCGCCGGGAGCGTCCCGCCGTCAACGTGTCTGACGAGGCGTTTTTCTTTCGGGTCATGCGGGGCGGATTTTTATTACGCCGTAAAACGCTGGTCAACAGTTTATCCGCCGCCCTGCCGGAATTTAGTAAAGCCGAAATTTTACAGGCTTTTAAAAATATCAATCTTCCCGCGAATATCCGGGGAGAGCGTTTAAAATTACAGGATTTCGCGGATTTGTCAGAACAATTACGGGATTTAAAAAAATAATTTAAAAAATTAATTTAAAAAAATAAAATAATTTTTATCGTCGGATTTGTTGCGGAAAATATTTATAATTATTTATAATATTATAAATATAGCATATGGGATTGCGTTTGTAAGGGGTTTAAAATAAAATGAATATTGTCATTGTCGGCGCGGGGAAAGTCGGTCTTGCTCTGACCCGTCAGTTATCCGGCGAACATCGTCTGACGCTGATTGATCAGGACGCCAAATTAATTGAAAAGATTATTAATATCTATGATGTCATGGCGGTCTGCGGCAACGGCGCGAGTTATGAGATTCAACAGGAAGCGGAAGTCAGCCGGGCTGATTTGTTAATCGCCACGGCGTCCAGCGATGAGATTAATATATTGGCCTGTATGGTCGCCAAAAAATCCGGCGTCCCGCATACGATTGCGAGAATAAGAAATCCAGAATATGAAAAGCAGTTGCGATTTATGCGCGATGATCTGGGTCTGTCTATGGCGATTAATCCCGAAAAAGCCGCCGCGAGAGAAATCGCAAGAGTTTTACGCTTTCCGGCGGCTATGAAATTAGAATCTTTTTCAAAAGGCAGATTGGAATTAGTCGAATATAGATTACCGGAAAATTCGGCGTTAAATAATATCAGCCTGATTGATTTATATAAAAGCACGAAAATCCGGGTGTTAATCTGCGCCGTATCGCGTAAAGAGGGCGTATTTATCCCGTCGGGCGGATTTGTGTTACGCGCCGGGGATAAAATCTATCTGACATCGACGCCGGATCAGTTAGCGAAATTTTTTCGGCGTCTGGGCGTATTCCGTCAACGCGCTTCCACAGTCATGATCGTCGGCGGGGGCAAAATGTGTTATTATCTGGCGGCGGAATTGCTGGAAATGGGCATGGGCGTAAAAATTATCGATCAAAGCGAACCGCGCTGTATACAATTAAGCGAACAGCTTCCCAAAGCGACGGTTTTAGTCGGCGACGGTACGGACAGCGAATTATTACGCGAAGAGGGACTTGTCAATACGGACGCGTTTGTGGCGATTAC
>CAJOFP010000438.1:1353-2707 GCA_905233795.1 uncultured Oscillibacter sp.
AAGCGGCGGAAATTGTAAAGTAATCGCCAAAATTAACCGGCGTTCGCTGATGGAATTAGTCTCCGGCGAAAACGTGATTGACAGTATTATATCCGCGCAAAGCGTCACGGCGGATTTAATCGTCCAATACGTCCGGGCGATGGAAAGCGCGTCGGGATTGAAAATCAAGACGCTGCATCATTTAGTGGACGGCGCCGTGGAAGCGCTGGAATTCGGCGTCCCGGACAATACGCCTTTGACAGGTACGCAATTAAAAAATTTAAAATTAAAATCCGGCATATTATTGGCGGGCATTGTACGGCAGAACGGGCAAATTATTATCCCGTCCGGCAGTGATGTCATACAGCCCGGCGATGATTTGATTGTCGTCACAAGCGGCCCGCGCTTTCAGGATGTCGGCGATATTTTGGAAAATAAATAAAAAATTATAAATATAATAAAAATATAATAAAAAATCAGGCGGACACGCCTGTTTTATCGAATTATTTTTAAATTATTTTGGGTTATCTTGTATGAATCGCGGCGGGGAATGATATATGCTATGAATTATAAAATGATCGGCTTTGTGATAGGCCGGATTTTACTGACGGAAGCCGGTTTATTGCTCTTGCCTTTACTTACGGCGATATGTTATCACGAATCTCTTAAACCTTGGTTTTATACGATTGGGCTTTTATTATTATGCGGGATAATATTGGGAATACGGCGTCCGAAAGATACGGCGGTCTATGCCCGCGAGGGATTCGCGGTCGTGGCGGCGGCATGGGTCTTGATGTCCGCTTTCGGCGCCTTGCCGTTTATATTCTCCGGCGATATTCCCGATTTTTCCGACGCTTTTTTTGAAACGGTCTCCGGCTTTACTACTACAGGCGCGAGTATTCTGACAGCCGTGGAAAATTTAAATAAAGGCGTTTTATTCTGGCGCAGTTTTACCCATTGGGTCGGCGGGATGGGCGTATTGGTATTCGTCATGGCGATATTGCCCATGACGGACGGTCACGGTATGCACTTAATGCGCGCCGAAGTGCCGGGGCCGTCTGTCGGGAAACTGGTCAGCCGTATGAGCGACAGCGCCAAAATTTTATACGGCATTTACGCCGCTTTGACTGTGATAGAAATTATAATATTATTACTTGCCAAAATGCCGTTGTTTGACGCCTGTGTGAACGCGTTCGGCTCCGCCGGGACAGGCGGCTTCTCGTGCAGAAACGCGAGTATCGGCGCGTATGATAATATATTTTATGATTTTATAATTGGCACTTTTATGCTGTTATTCAGCATTAATTTTAATTTATATTATTTTTTATTAACCCGTCATTTTCGTGAAGTTCTGCAATCCGAGACGCTTTGGACG
>CAJOFP010000439.1:0-1309 GCA_905233795.1 uncultured Oscillibacter sp.
CGCCCAGCGCGAACGGCGCGTAACCGCCCAA
This sequence comes from uncultured Oscillibacter sp., assembly GCA_905233795.1. Classification (GTDB taxonomy): domain Bacteria; phylum Bacillota; class Clostridia; order Oscillospirales; family Oscillospiraceae; genus Oscillibacter. The sequence goes on from CAJOFP010000439.1 coordinate 32, forward strand.
AATCCGATTGCCCGCCAGCGCCGCCGTCATGAAAAAACAAATCCCCCATGACAGCCACGGCTTTTTATTTTTCATTTTTTTCTTTTTCTCGTCCTTATGCCCGCGTCTCATAGGGCTCGTCCCTCCCGCCTTTTCTCTTTCGTTTTATTTTAGACCGGACTTTCCGTGAAATTTGTCAAATTCCGGCGTCTGTGGAAATCCGTGGGAATCATTTCGCGGGACGGTTTGATTTAGAATATAATAATAAATTAAAAATTTAAATTTTTTTGAAAGTATCGCATTCGGAAATTTTTATAAAGCCCAGTTTTTCGGCTAATTTTCGGGACGCGATATTATTTGAATTACACGCCCACACCGGACGCTTATTTTGTTCCAAGCAATATTTGATCATTTGTCCGGCGACAAGCGCGCCGAATCCCAAACGGCGATATTCCGCGCTTGTTTCTACGCCTATATCAATCTCTATCGAGCTGACCGCGGCGGAAAAAGCCCAAGCCGCGATGATATTTCCATCCGTAAGGCAATAGCCTTTGCCTTTTTTCAGAAATTCGGACGGCTTTGACCATGAAAAATAAGGCGTGACGACGCCATTTATATGATTCAATTTATCCAATAATTCCGCGTTGATTTCGCGGATTTGAAAATTCGTGAAATTCACGGGCGATATTTTATTTTTTAGATGAAATTCTGATGAAAAGTCACGAAAATTGCGCGGATATTCAAAAAAATATCGTTTTCCCGCTATAATATTATTTATATTATTAAAAATCTTATTTTTATTAAAAAAGAAATCTTTTGTTTTTTGATCGGACGCGAATAAAATAAAACGCCTTGATATATTTTTTGATCTATCTATTGAAAAAACAGGATTCGCGGCGAAAAAATTTTCATATATAAAATTAAGAAAATGATTCTCACACGCGCCGCCGATAAACGCGAAGCCGCTGTAATGCCAGAATAAAGCGGAATCTTTATAAATATAAACATTTCCATGCTGTATATTTTCGGCGATGGAAAGAGCATAAACGGCCCCGCACGTTGTTTTATGAATATATTTTATAATATCATGATGATTTGCGGATATAAACGGATTCATTTTAATCGCCTCTTGCCAATCCCGCGACTATGCGTTATTATATAATATTAAAACAAGTATATAAGAGGAAAAGAGGAGTTTCATGCAGGATAAAATTCAAGAAAAGATTGAAAAAGAAATTACGCGTCGGCGGACGTTCGCCATTATATCACACCCGGACGCGGGAAAGACGACGCTGACGG
>CAJOFP010000439.1:1336-3219 GCA_905233795.1 uncultured Oscillibacter sp.
CGCTATGTCGGACTGGATGGAAATCGAAAAACAGCGCGGTATTTCCGTGACTTCATCGGTCATGCAGTTCCAGCATGACGGCTATTGTGTGAATATACTGGACACGCCGGGACATCAGGATTTTTCGGAGGATACCTATAGAACGCTGATGGCGGCGGATTCGGCTGTGATGGTAATCGACGGCGCGAAAGGCGTGGAGCCGCAGACCCGGAAATTATTCCGCGTGTGCGCTTTGCGGCATATCCCCATTTTTACGTTTATTAATAAAATGGACAGGGAAAGCCGCGACCCGTTGGAATTATGTGAAGAAGTCGAGCGCGAACTGGGCATAGATACCTGCGCGGTCAACTGGCCGATTGGATCGGGTAAAGAATTTAAAGGCGTATATGACCGGGAACGCGGGGAGATTTTATTTTTCAGCGGTGAGAATCACGGACAGAAAGCCGCGTCGCGTCCTGTTGATTTATATAGCCCAGAAGCGGCGGATTTATTAGGCGAATCGAAAGCGAACGCGTTGCGCGATGAGATAGAATTATTGGGCGCGGGCCGCGAATTGGATATAGACGCCGTGCGGGCCGGGAATTTATCGCCGGTGTTTTTCGGGTCGGCGCTGACCAATTTCGGCGTGGAGCCGTTTCTGGAAGAATTTCTGCGCATGACCATGCCGCCGCGTTTTCCCCGGATTTTTCGGCGTTTGTGTTTAAAATTCAAGCCAATATGAATAAAGCGCATAGAGACAGATTAGCGTTTTTGCGGATTTGTTCAGGCTGTTTTCAGCGAGATCAGGAATATTATCACATGCAAAGCGGGCGGAAAATGCGTCTCAGCCAGCCCCAGCGCATGATGGCGGCGGACCGTGAAATCGTGGACGAAGCCTACGCCGGGGATATTATCGGCGTATTCGATCCGGGTTTATTTTCCATCGGCGATACGATATTGACGCCGGGAAAGAATTTTCAATACGCGGGGATTCCGACGTTTGAGCCGGAACATTTTATGCGCGTATCGCCGAAAGACACGATGAAGCGTAAGCAATTTATCAAAGGCACGGAACAAATCGCGCAGGAAGGCGCGATACAGATATTTAAGACGCCGGGCGGCGGTCTGGAAGAAGTCGTGATCGGCGTCGTGGGGACGCTGCAATTCGACGTGTTTCAATATCGCATGAAAAGCGAGTACGGCGTGGATTTATATACGGAATATCTGCCGTTTGATCACTTACGGCGTATTATATCCCTGCCGGGGGAGAATCAAGACGACGCTGACAAATCCGGGCATAATAAAAACAAAAACAAATCACAAAACGCGAAAAACGCGCAAAGCGTCCGGGATTTAATCTTATGCACGGGTTCCGCCGTACTGGAAGACTTTCACGGTAGATTATTAATCGCGTTTGAGGGCGAATGGAGCGTCGGATTCTTGACGAAACACAATCCCGGATTAGAATTGGCCGGCGGTATTTCCGTGTGAATTTATATAATAATAAAATTTATAAATATTTTTATTATTATATTAAAATCCCAGAAAACGCGCCAAGTTATTATAAAAAATATCGCGTATTAAATTTTCGTCATAACCGTGTTGGCGCATGGCCCGCGCTAATTTTATCATATCTTCCGCGCCCTGAATATTTCCCGCGCCTGTAATTCCGCCGTCCCAGTCGGAGCCTAAAGCCAAAATTTTTTCGCCGCCCAGTTCCAGAAAATGATCGAAATGCTTTAATATCGCGTTCATAGAACCGTCGCCGCCGATAAAATCAAGATATAAATTGATACCAACAAGACCGTGACTGTCCCGAATCACGCGAAATTGATCGTCCGTCAAATTTCTCTTATGCGGACAAATCGTCCGGCTGTTGGAATGACTGGCGAATAACGGTAAAA
>CAJOFP010000440.1 GCA_905233795.1 uncultured Oscillibacter sp.
CGGTAGTGTGGAGGTATAAGCTGGGCAAACTGGACGATCCTGAGACGGCCTGCGCCGAGGAGCTCATGTGGATGTATAACTGTATGAAGTGATAGCAAAAAATATAATTTGCAATTTTATATCTTAAATAAAACGTGATTATTGATAAATAAAGCGATATTTTTAATTTATTTGAGTAATTATTATGACGCCTTATAATTTTTAGCGCACATTTGGCGCATAACGCTATCAAAAACGACGGGACGCGGTTCATTTTTACCGCGGATTTTTTATTTGCTCTCGCTGTGGTAAATAATATCGGCGATCATGTCAGACGACGCTTTGTCCCCATCTTCCAGCGCGTGGGCGTAAGTGTTTAACGTGATCGATGTCCGGGAATGTCCCATTCTCTTGCTCACGCTTACCACGTCCTGCCCGTTGCCAATCAGCAGCGACGCCAGCGTGTGGCGGAGCGTGTAATCGCTTCCGGCGACAGCGGCGCCCCGTCGTCACGCGTAAAAACGTAATCGCTCTCCCCGCGCCACGCGTCTCCAAGCGAGAGATACCTTTCCATCTGACGCGTTCTGTACTCCCTCAGCAGGTCAAGCGTCTCATCCGGCAGGGACAGGCGGCGGGTTCGGTTCGTTTTCGTGGGACCCTCAACCAGTTCGCCCCCGGATACGCTTACCAGCGCCGCGTCTATCATGACAATCTTCTTTCGGAAATCAATCTTGCTCCACCGTAACGCCGCCGCTTCCGCTCTCCGACAGCCGGTCACGAGTAAAAAGTGAATGATCAGCCGCCATTTCAGCGGCTCCGTCTCCAACGCCTCCAATATCGCCATGATCTGTTCCGGTTCCAAATGCTCCGCCTCTTTCGGCGTCACTTTCGGCGGCGTCGCCCGGCTCGCCGGATTCGACGGAATCAGCCCCTCTTTGACCGCCTGTGACAGAACGGCGGAAATATGCGCGTGATACAGCCGGACGGTCGCCGGGGAAAGACTCGTCGGCGGCTCTATATCAAAAGCGTCTTCCAAATCCAGACCCAGCGCCGCGCACAGCTTTTCCGCCGAGTCCATTGAGATATGCGACGCCAGCGAACAGCTTACCACAGACAGCGACACGCCCGCCGCTTCCGCGAGTTCCCTGTGGCGGACGCCTTTTACCGCGTCCAGATATTCAGGTTTCGGATACGCGCTCCGCATTTTCGCGTTGATTCCCGTCTCGGACAGATTCGCGTAAAACTGATTTAGATGTTGCGGACGAATTTCACGGAGTTTCAGATGTCCGATAGCCGCGTTGATTCGCGGCAACAAATTTTTATAAATTTCCACCGTCCGAATATGCGTTCCCTCCAGACGTTTGCATTCCACCACATAATCGGCGTATTGTTGAAATGTCTGCCGGTCGTCCGGACGAAAGCCCAAATCAATCTGACGCTCAAATTCCAGAGCCGCCCTTTGAAGCGCCTTTTCCGTCTGACGCGCCGTCATGCCCGGCTCCGGTTTCCACGTCATAAAGCGGCGGATTTGTTTGCCGCCGCTGTCCCGACCTTTCGTAACGGTAATTTTATACGAAACGCCGCGCTTCCCCTCAATTTTTTTGATACTCGCCATGATATTTCCTCATTTTCCTCTTGACATCACGACCCGGTATCATTTATAATGATATAGGGTCAAGGCACATTACGGACCTGTTATTGGGCCGGAGGCGGCGCCTTTTTATTTATAATTCCGGACGCCGTCTCCGTCCCGGACAAATTTTTATACGCCGGGAGTGACGCGGTAAAACACGTCGTCCAAACGAACTGTCAGACCGTCAAATACAGCGCTTTGAAATTCCGTCACCAGCGCGGCTTTTTCCTCTTCTTTCATACGTTTCAGCATAAACTCCGGGTATTGCTGGTAAACGTCCCGCAAGACAAAACTCCCGTTTTCCAACACATATTGTTCAATAGACCGTTCCGCGGGGCTGACAATCCAGTATTCCCGGACGCCGTGTTTCTCATATATGTCTTTTTTATAGCCCCTGTCATTCTTTCCGGTACTGGGGGATAAGACTTCCACCACTAAATCAGGCGCGCCGTGTACGCCGTCCGGCTTCACCTTGTCCGGATCGCAGACCACCATCATATCCGGCTTATATTCTTCCCGGTCTTCCTTCAAAAAAAGAGCGGTTCCGTCCTGAAAGGGTTCGCATTGTCCGCCTTTCAAATAAATATCAAAAATTGTGTGAATATTCCC
>CAJOFP010000441.1:0-796 GCA_905233795.1 uncultured Oscillibacter sp.
GGGATTTCCGGCAAAAAACACCTGAATATAGAATGATTCTTCCGCCGAAACTCCTGCCGTAATGGGATTTTCGTCGTCAGTCCCGTCCAGAAACTCTATAGATACCGTAATGGTTTCCTCTCTTGCTTCCAGCGCGGAACTCGGCGCGGCGATCATGCTTAAAAGCATTGCCGCCGTGAGCATAGCTGACAGGAGCCTTTTCATTTTCCTCATCAAGATTCACCCTTTCATCGGATAATATCGCTAATATCGTCGCTTATGTTATGATTGCGTCCAGAAATCCGAAAATTCAAGAGCGGGATCGCTGGATTTCCGCAGAATCAACAAAGCGTCCGCTGTTGTGATCTTGCCGTCTTTGTTTACATCCGCCGCGGCGCGGACCGCTTCCGTCGCGTCCGGCAAAGCCCCGGCGGAAAGACGCAGGGCAAGCAACGCGTCCGCTGTCGTGATCTTTGAGTCGTGATTCATGTCGCCAAGATCATACGTTTCCGCGGGAGACTCCGCCGCGTAATCAAACGTCGCCACCAATTCTCCCAGCGTGATGCCGCTGTCCGCGTCGCTGGACATGTAGACGAAAAATCGCTGATTAAGAGACGGATTTTGAACTTGAGCGGTAAATTGCACCCCGCTGTTCCCGGTCTTCTGTTCCATATAGACGACGCTGGAAACGGTGGGCGGACTGCCCAGCGTCAGTTCTTCCGTGGTCAGAAGCAGAATATACTCGCTGTCGTCTATCGCGTCCGCATAGGCGATAGAAGCCTTTTTTGCGCCGGGAAACGTAACGGTAACTTTATCT
>CAJOFP010000441.1:834-2130 GCA_905233795.1 uncultured Oscillibacter sp.
GAGAAGAATAATACACGGAAAGATCAATTTCACGATCCATTTTTTCACGGCAGTTCCGCCTCCTTTTACATTGGATATATTTCCAGATAGCGATTCAGGAGAACCGCCGCCTGCGCTCTGGTCATGATCGCTCCGGGATTCAAACACGCCGTCCCGTCACCCTGAATCAATTTGTTATAGACCGCCCAATTCATCGCGGGCCGCGCCCAAACGGATATTTTATCGCTGTCCGCGAACGCGTTGTCGATGAAACCCGACAACAGCGCTTCCTCTCCGCTTTTTCCACCATAGAACGCGAACAGAATCTTGACCGCCGCCTGCCGTGTCAACGGCGAATCGGGAGAAAATGTCGTGGAACCGGTTCCGTTGATATACCCGGATTTATACGCCCACCGGGCAGCGTCCCGGACCGCTTGGCTTTGTTCGGCGATGTCCTGAAACGGGGTCTTGCCCGTGACCGCGGGTTGTCCGACCATTTTCCACAAAGCCGCCACATATTCTCCCCGTGTCAATACCTCCCACGGACGGAATGTCCCGTCCGAAAATCCGTCGAACATCCCTTTTTGTACGGCTTTTATGACAGCCGTTTCCGCCCAATGTCCGGATATGTCCGTAAACAGACTCGGAACCGTACAGGGAAGGTCTTTTCCGTCAAAATCCGTCAGCGTGACTTCGGTTAAAGCGAACGGGAAAGAGTCAATCGGTTTGAGCGCCTGAAAGAAAAATTCAGCCAGAACGCCGTTTTCTGACATCATGCGCAGGGACATCGCGCTGACAACCGCTCCATTGACTCCGTCAGGATTCAAAACGTCCATACTTTCTTCCAGTACGCTTCCTTTTTCAATGCCGGTACACTTCATGGCGGATTTGTCATAGGACAAAGTAAACCCCGCCGAATGAAAACCGGGATTCCCGGATAAGATAACCGCGACGGAAAACGCCTCGCCCGTTTTTACGGCGCTCTCCGGCGTCTGGATTATCAATCCGGTTTCCGTTTCCGGTTGTGTTTCCGCCGTCCTTCCCGGCGCTGTCAGAAACAGCGCCAGAAGAAAGACGAGCGGAAACAGTTTCAAGCCTTGTTTCATACCATTCCCCCACTCTTTATATATTATTGCCGCTACACTGTCAGGAACAGACGCTTTCAGGAAAACCGGATTATCACCGATTTTCCGAGAGGCCGCAGATAGTTGTCAATCAGGTAGAAACGGTAATACGCCGCGTCGCCTTCCGTATTGAGCGTTTCAGACCCGTCCAGCGTTGTAATTCGGAGCATAATCGCGTCGTCCGTATAGGCGC
>CAJOFP010000442.1 GCA_905233795.1 uncultured Oscillibacter sp.
AAAGGAGAACGATTTGAACAACAAAATGACGATTGGCGTTGACCACGGCTATTCGATGATTAAAACGTCCCATTGCGCTTTCCCCGCCGGACTGGAAGCATATGATTACGAACCCTACACTCATAAAAATGTGTTGGAATACGGCGGCAAATTTTATGTGGTGGGAAGCGAACGTCAGCCGCTCCAGAAAGATAAGACCGCCTCGGATGATTATTATCTGATGACGCTGGCCGCGATTGCGGAGGAACTGCGATTCCGCAACGCGGAGTATGTTTCGGAAATCCGTCTCGCGGCGGGACTGCCCCTGACTTCGTTTGGCCGTGAGAAAGACGGATTTTATAAATATCTTGTCCGGGACGGGAAACCCGTGTCTTTCCGCTACGAGGGAAAAGATTACACGGTAACAATTACGGATGTGTCACTGTTCCCGCAGGGTTACGCCGCGATTCTGACGCGGGGCGATCTGTTGAAAGAACCGTCCGTCGTGTTGGCGGACATCGGCGGCTGGACGCTGGATATAATGCGGATTAATAAACGGATTCCGGCGTCATCGTCCTCCCGCAGTCTGGAACTTGGCGTGATCCGTTGTCTGGATGAAATCGAGGAACAGGTACGGCGCAAGATCGGACTGTCCGTCACACCCGTTCAGATTGAGAGCGTTCTGAACGGGGAACCGTGCGCCATACGGAATTCCGTGAAAGAAATTATCCATGAACAGGCGGAAAAATACGTCCGGCATATCATTTCGTCGATTATACAATCCGGTCCGGACATCCGCGCCATGCCCGCGATTTTTCTGGGCGGCGGAGCGCGGTTAATCGGGCGAGATATTGCGCTGAACGCGAAAGCGTTTGAACTTCTGGCTGAACGTATGGCGAAAGGCGAAGCCGGTGTCTGAGAAGAAACGGTTTAACTTGTCTTTTTCGATGGGCAATCCGATCCAGAGAGACGCGTGGAAAATTATCAGTGAATTTCCCGACAGAGAACGGACGAACGCGGTATGCTGGGCTGTTTGCCGCGCTTATGGGGAACAGCGTCTGGAAGAACGCATTCGGGAGATTTTACGGGAGGAACTGAGCGGCGTAACGATTGCGCCGTTTGAACCTGAAAGCGGACGGACAGGGACAAATGACGAAACGCGGACACTTGTCATGGATGACGGGATAGCCGATTTCCTGTCCGCACTCCAAGGCGGACAATTCGGTTAAACCGGATCGGTTTGGCTGAAATCAGACGAAGCGATCCGATGACAAAGCGTTTGTCCACATGGGTGTCGTCGACGACACCTATGCGTTGCGGTAGGAATTGCCTTGGGTGTCGTCGGCGACACCCTGAAATCCGGGCAAAAAATTATCGAATTATCAGGTATGATAAGATTATCAAAAGTTTGAAAGCGGGTTTGTCAGCGGAGCGGTTTTGGCAACATTGCCAAAACCGCTCCGCTGTATCTTTTCATACAAAACCTTAAAAGCCGCGCGAATTTTTCCGGAAAAAAGCGCGGTTAAACGTCTTGACAATGTTGTCCAAATGTTCAAACCGCCTTGGATGAATTCATCTAAGGCGGTTTGAGGTTCGGAACGCCTCAAAAACAGGAACAGAATACGGAGAAAGTTTTTGCAAGCATCGCAAAAATGTACATTTTTGCGACCTTGCAGGGGATAAATCCCCTGACCCCGATGCCGCCTGCGGGCGGAAGTGTGCGCGGTCATGGACCGCGGAAAGGAGAGCTTTTGAAAAACAAAGAAAATGCGCGTCATCTTCATATTGAACTGACACAAGAACAGTATCAAACTCTGACAGACAAAGCGAAACAAGCCGGACTTACCAAAAGAGCGTTCATTGTACGATTGCTGAACGGACAGGAAATCCGGGAACGTCCCAATGAGGAAATTCGTCAGCTTCGCACGGAAATTCACCGAATCGGAAACAACATCAATCAGATTGCCCGGAGCGTCAACGCCGGGATTGCGGACGCCGCCGACGTGAAACGCGGTCTTTATATACTGGATCAAATCTACTGAAAGAAGCGATTGAGTACATTCTGAACGAAAACAAGACGGACGGACGGATTCTGACCGCACGGAACAACTGCGATCCCGGCAGGGAATACCGTCAAATGATGGATACGAAAGAATATCACGCCAAAACAGGCGGCAGACAGTGTTATCACGCCATTCTGTCTTATAAACCGGGAGAAATTACTCCAGAACTGGCGTTACAAATCGCCAAGGAATTTACAGAGGAACATCTGAGAGATTATGAGGTTGTAATTGCTGTTCATACGGACAGGAAGCATATCCATTCCCATCTTGTCTGGAATTCCGTGAACTGCGTAACGGGAGAAAAATATCACGTCAGCAACGGCGATTATTATCGCAAAATCCGCGCCGTATCCGACAGATTATGCCGAAAATACGGTCTTTCGGTTATTGTACAAGGCGATGAACCGTCAAAGGCGGTCAGTTACGCCGAGTGGCTTCGTCAGTCAAAAGGACAGCCCACGTTCCGTTCCATGCTGGAAGCGGACATCCGAAGCGCGATTGAGGACGCGAACAGTCTGGGCGAGTTTTATATGATGATGGAACATCTCGGATATGAAATTAAACATGGAAATCGTCTGTCGTTTCGGTTACGCGGACAGGAGCGGTTTATGTGTCCCGGACGAAAGAATCCGCTGTTCACGGAGGACAATATTCTCGCGGCGATTCAGAATAATTTGGACGATATAGAAGCGGGATTAAAAGCGGCGGTTGCGTATCGTCCCATTTATGAACCGTACCGGAAACATCCGAAATATACAGGATTCTTGGCGTTGTACGTCCATTATCTGTATATTCTGGGCAAAATTGAAAAGCGAGAGTATCCGCCGCGCATGACGCCGAAAATGCGGAAAGCCGTCATGAAATTTGAACAGTTGCGGGAAGAGTTCAAATTTCTGCGGGAAAATGACATCTCAACGACTGATGACATGGCGGCGTTTCAGAGCAAAACAGAAGAATTGTTAAAGGAATTGATAAAGCGGCGAACGATTTTCAATGTAAAAAAGAAGAAACGGCAAAAGCTGTACACCGCGCTGGCGGATGTGGAAATACTGGCGGATGTTCCGAGACTTTCCGCGGAAGGCGTTCCCGGTTTGGAGGATGAGACTCGAAGATATTCCGAGGCTGTGTCCATATGCGTTAAGTTAAGAAAGAGAGAAGAGGCGGAGGGTGCGTTTACGTTTGGAATCGGCGCAGGCTTGACAAAGGCG
>CAJOFP010000443.1 GCA_905233795.1 uncultured Oscillibacter sp.
AATCGCCCGTTTTTCGTGTACCGTCCCCGGATTGAAAGTCTTGGAAATATCGCGCAATTCTAATTTATAATTATTAATATTATTTTTAATATTTTTATTAATATTATTATTAATCATGGCGCGTTTTCCTCCGGGGAACGGGATTGACGAAATTGACGGGATGGATGCCGTTTGAGTTTTTTCAGGAGAATCTCACGCCGTCCCGCCAGATACGGGATAAATATCGCCAATATGACAATGACTGAAGAAATCAATTTCAGCATATAGGCCGGCATATGGAAGCGCAACGCGATTGTATAGACCAATCGAAACAGAAAAGACCCTAAAATCATACCGGAAGCGCGTATCAAAACGCCGCCTTTCGGAATTAAAGTCCGGCCTATTAACAGCGAAGCTAAAGCGATTGTCAACATACCGGAGCCGATGTCGATACTTACGGATTTTTGCGATTGACTGAGTAAACAGCCGGATAAGCCCGTAAAGGCGTTGGCGACGCATAAGCCTATTATCGTCGTAAAAGCCGGATCGACGGATGATGAACGTATCATATCGGGATTGTCCCCCGTGGCGCGGATCGATAAGCCCAGACGCGTATTGAAAAAGAAATTTAAAAATAAAATAATCAAAATGACGGCGATAAAAGCCGTGACAAGTCTGTATTGACCGGAAAACGGCGTTGAAGCTAATAAATTTTTGATAACCGTAAAAATCGTGTCCGTATGATTTAGATTTAACTGCGCCGCGCCGCCCATGATAAATATATTGACGCTGTACAATCCCGTATTGACGATAATGCCGGCAAGCAAACTATCCACGCCCATATGGGTCTGCAATAACGCCGTGACAAATCCCGATAAAACGCCCGCGCCCATAGCGGCGGGAATCGCCAGAAACGGATGTCCCGCGATGGCGACCGCCGCCCCGACCGCCGCCCCAAGCGTAAAACAGCCGTCCGTGGATAAATCGCATACGTTCAGCATGGTATAACTTACAAATAACGCCAGCGTCGTCAGACCGCATAACAGACCCAATTCCAACGCGGTTTGAATTAAAGGCAATAAATTCTGCATAATTTATATTTTATATTATTTTATATTTTATTTTTTTATCCCAAATCGCTGAAATTTTCAGCCGTCGTGATTTCGATAATATTCGTACAGTACGGCGCGAACGCGGATTTTATATTATTTAAATCCAGTCCCAGCTGTTCACAGATTTCAATATTAATCGTCGCCGTTCCGTTGTCGAACGTCCGCACGGGCGTCACGGCGGGATTGAGATTACTAAATGCGCGTAATCCACGCCGTAACCGGTAAAAGCGCCGTTTAACGCGAATGAATCCGCGCCCGCGTAATGCGGTATGCCCGCCGTCGAGAAAATTTCATAAATCGACAGTTCCGCCGTCATAATCGTATTGTCCGTCGGCGTGAAAACCGCGTCCACGCCGTCCGATACAAGCGCCTGCGCCGCCAGCATAATTTCATCCGTACTCGTCCCGGTTCGCTCTATAATCTCAACGCCTTTGGATTTTAAATATTCTTTCGCGGCGGCAATCGGCGCGGCTGAAGAATCCTGTCCCTGATCGTATAACAGACCGATTTTATCCGCGTTGGGATTCGCCGCGAATATCAAATTCATCATCGCGTTTGTATTCAAATAATCGCTTGTTCCGGTCAGATTCGCGCCCGGCTCTTGATTAGAATTTACTAATTTCGCGCCTTCCGGATCCGATACGGCGGAAAAAATCACGGGAATTTGATTTTCTTCCGTCGCCGTCTGCATGGCGATGGCAACCGGCGTCGCCACGCCAATCATCAAATCAACCTGATCGGCGATAAAATTTTCTATAATTTGCGTCAAGACCGCCGACTCCGCGTCGCAGTTATCATAGCGCACACGAAATTCCACGCCGTTTTCCTCGCCTAATTCCGTCAGACGCGCTATAATATTATCTACAATCTGATTTAACGACGCGTCGTCAACGTAATTGCACAGCCCGATTTGATAAACGGGCTTATTATTTAAATTAAAATCATCTTCCGGCTCTGTAATCAAATCTTCCAGATCATTCGATTCCGCGTTCTGATTTGCGTTTTTATCCCC
>CAJOFP010000444.1 GCA_905233795.1 uncultured Oscillibacter sp.
AAAAAACGGAAACAAAGCCCCCGACGGATCAGACGCCGGGGGATTGAAATTTCACGCGCAAGTCACGCGGAATTTTACACGGGATTTTACGCTATCGGATGCTGGGACGGGTTGACAATCATGCGCCAATCGAGATCGCCCCGCGCCAGTCCAAGAACCAGCATTTCAGCGGTGGCGATATTGCTTGCGAACGGGATATTGCTCCGGTCGCACAGTCTGGAAATATACGTCACGTCGCCTTCGCGTTTTTCGTCCGTTGGATCGTTGAAAAACAAGACCAGATCAAACTCGTTATAAGCGATACGCGCCCCGATCTGCTGATTGCCGCCGTGGGCGTAAGTCAGGAAACAGTGGACTTTTAATCCTGTCCCCTCCGTGACCTGATGGCCCGTGGTATTCGTGGCGTATAGATTATGCCGGGACAGGATGCCGGCATACGCCGTGCAGAACTGGACCATTAACTCTTTCTTATTATCATGGGCCATCAAAGCGATGTTCATAATACAAACGGACCTCCTTATAACAAGTTATTTTTTGATTATTTTATTTATTTTAATATTTTATATATTATATATATTCACCACGGCATACGCGTTAGCGGCGCCGATTTTCCGGTCAGTCTCGCGGCGATATTGCGTATGGCATACGCGGCGCGGCTCGACGGATACGCGATTGTCACGGGCTGTTTGAAATACAAAGCGCGTAAAATACAATCATCTTCCGGGATTAGTCCCAACAGCGGCAAACCCGCCTGATCCATCGCGTCGTCAATCGTCATACGGGTATGATATAAAATTCTCAGGCGTATGCGATTGATTATCAAATTTATATCCCCGTCGGGGAAGCGTCCCGGATAAAGTTCTTGCAATCTCATAACCGTTTTTTGTGCGTCACGAAGCGCAATCGGGTCTATCAGCGAAATTACAATAACGCGATCCGCAAAGCGCGTGACCAGTTCCAGATCAAACAAGCCCGGACCCGGCGCGGCGTCCAGTAAACAAATATCAAAATTTTCCCGGATATTATTTATTAAATTCTCCATACCGGTTTCGCTTAAAATATCCGGCGTCCAGCTTACAATCCCCCGCGGCGGCGCGTTTAATAAATACAATCCCGGTTCGTCAGGATACGCAATCACGGCTTGATTTAACTCGCAGCGTCCCATGGCGACATCCGTAAAATTCATCGCCGAGGCGTCCGACAGTCCAAGCGCCAAATCCAGCCCCCGCGCCCCGGCGGCGCAGTCCACGCACAAGCCCGATACAATCCCGATACATTCGCCGCGCTTTTTATTATCATGCTCAGCCGGCGGCACGGAATATCCCCCCTTTTTTATTATAAAAATATCAAATTTTAATTCATATATTTACTAAAACAAGAAAAAATCTAAATGCGTTGTTATTTTATCATATTCTTTCCAAAATGTAAAGAACAATTTTTTTATATTTCCCCCCGGCGATTTAAAATATTAATATATTTAATATATTAATATAACACGCGCCGCCAAACCCCATCGGCTTGACAGCGCGTTTATAATTATTTATATTAAAATTATAAAAATATATCATAAAGGTCGTGAGCAAGTTGACTGTACAAACTATACAGGGCTATTATGACGGCGTCCATATTCGGGCGTTGGAAACTGTCGCGGCGAAACCCAATCAAAAAGTCGTGATTGAAATCACGGATGAATTTATAGACCCCGTGGAGCATACGGAAATAAAAAATTTGCGGGGTGTCTTATCGGCATACGCGAATCCGGCTTTGCGGGAAAAAGAAAAAGGAGCGTGGGAACGTGCGGCGGCGGAAAAATATGGTGATCTTTGACGCGAATATGATTCTGCGTTATCTCTTGAATGATAATCTCGAAATGGCGGACAAAGCGGAAAATTATCTGCGTCAAAATATTGTCACTGTCACGCTTGAAGTAATCGCGGAAGTCATTTATGTTCTCAAAGGCGTTTACCACATGGATCGAAACACGATTGCGAAAACGGTTGGCGATTTTCTTCAAACCGTGGATTGTCGTGACAGTGATGTAGCTGATCTCGCTCTTGCGACATATGGACGCGAAAATCTGGATTTTGTGGATTGCGTTCTTTACGCGTATCATAAATTAGATAATCTGGAAGTGGCGACGTTTGACAAAAAACTGCTTCGTCTATTGCGATAATATAATATTTTTATTTTTCCGTGTCCGGGTGAAAATATTCCCAGACGGATTGCGCCGCCGGACGCGGTAAAATTTTAGATAACTCGTCCAATTCCGCGTTCTCTATCGCTTTGATAGTCTTAAAATATTTTAATAAAATCGCTTTGCGTTTCGTCCCGATACACGGTATGTTATCTAATCTTGATTTTATCGCGCTTTTCGTGTGGCTCTCGTGATGAAAAGTAATTGCAAATCTGTGCGTTTCTTCTTGTATGCGACC
>CAJOFP010000445.1:0-1706 GCA_905233795.1 uncultured Oscillibacter sp.
GCGATTGACATCTTTTTGCATATCTATTCCGTGATCCTGCAATTCCAGATAAAATCTATCCTCGCCGAATATATTACTCAATTCCAGCGCGTAATTTTTCGCGTTTTCATATTTTCAGACGGACCGCGAAAAAATATCGCGGTCCGTTTGTCCGGGATAATATTTTATTTATTATTTTATTTATTTTTCACCAGATTGGCCGTATCCATAGCGATCATAAGTTCCTCATTCGTGGGGATTAACAGGACTTTTACGCGGGAATCCGGCGCGGATATAACTTTCTCTTCGCCCCGGACTTGATTCGCGTTTTCATCCATCTTGACGCCCATATATTCCAGCCCCGACGCTATATCCATACGCTGTTGCGCGCTGTTTTCGCCGATACCGGCTGTAAATATAATCGCGTCCACGCCGCCCATCGCCGCCGCGTATGCGCCTATAAATTTCTTGACGCTGTAACAGAACATATCCAGAGCCAATCCGGCGCGCTGATTGCCTTTGTCATTCGCGTCGCTCAAGTCCCGGAAGTCGCTGCTTACGCCCGATACGCCCTCCACGCCGGATTTTTTATTTAATATATTCAACATCTCATCAATATTTAAATTATATTTCTTCATGAGATATTGCAAGATACCCGCGTCCAAATCGCCGGAACGCGTACCCATAGGCAATCCCGCGAGAGGCGTAAAGCCCATCGACGTGTCAACGCTCTTTCCGCCGTCGATAGCCGTAATAGAAGAACCGTTGCCCAAGTGACAGGAGATTAATTTTAATTCTTCCGGCTTTTTATTCAACATCGCCGCCGCCCGTCCCGCGACGTATTTATGAGAAGTCCCGTGGAATCCGTAACGCCGGACTTTATCTTTTTCATAATATTCATACGGCAGGGCGTAAAAATACGCTTTCGGCGGCATCCATGACTTTCTGACAGGCGCGAATGCCGGTTAAATTCGCCGGATTGTGTAACGGCGCCAACGGGATACAATCTTCCACCGTTTTCAATACTTCGTCGTTAATCAAAACCGACTCGTGAAACGCCTCGCCGCCGTGAACCACACGATGACCAACCGCGTCAATCTCTTTCATGGAGGAGATTACGCCGTCAGCCGGATCGACCAGCGCGTCCATAACGGCCTGAATCGCCTCGGCGTGCGTCGGCATGGGGACATCCGCCGCGTTTTTACCCGTTTTTCCCGGAATTTGCGGCTTATAAGTAAATTTGCCGTCAATGCCGATCCGTTCACATAATCCTTTCGCCAGCAAATCGCCCGTTTCGGGATTCAAGAGCTGATATTTCAAAGACGAACTTCCCGCGTTAATTACCAGAATATTCATAAAAATTCCGGCCTCCTCCTGTAAATATTCGCGCTGAATAAAATTATAAATCCGGCTTCCGCCGATTTTATAATTTTATTATACCAGACTTTTTCACACTTGCAAGGTTCTTTTCCCCAAAACGCGTGATTTTATATTTCCCGTACAACGTCGATTTCCCGGACGCCGTAATATAAAAACAAGTCAATTATATCTCTTGAAATCAATTCCCCGGCGATAGCGATGGGAATCGCGGGCGGACAGCTTATCAGCGGCGCGGCGCAGATACGCCCCGCCGCGTTTTTTATATCAATTCTCTCACTCGGCGCGAATAACGCCTCTCGCGGCGTCATGACGGTTTGCGCGTTTAATATATTATTTATATTTATATC
>CAJOFP010000445.1:1754-3007 GCA_905233795.1 uncultured Oscillibacter sp.
AATCTTCCGGCGTATTCTCCGGCGTCGCCATGAGAACGACAAAATTTAAATCGGCGTATTCCCACTCCACACCGCCGGATTTTAATTTTTTAATAATAAAATCCCCGTCCCCGCGGATTGTGATTCTCAAGGGATCGCTGTTTAATATATCCCAGCCGTTTTCGCGTAAAATGATTTTTAACGCGTCCAGACGCGATATAAAATTTTTTAAGCGCGTTTTATAATCCTGATATAGATATAAATTGCATAAATCCAATGAAGATAAAATCAGCCATGACGGACTTGTCGATCCAAAAATTTTCATCGCCTGTTTGACTTGCGCCGCATTGATAGACGCTGTTTTTTGCGCCTGTTTTGATATATGCAGATACGCCCCGCCGGTCAGAACCGGAAGAGTTTTATGCGCGGAGTCACAGCACATATCCGCGCCCAAGTCCAACGGATGCCGCGAATTTTCCAGAAATTTTAAATACGCCCCGTGCGCGTTGTCGATTAAGACTAATACGCCGTATTCATGCGCGATTTGCGATAATATTTTTATATCCTGCAAGCCGCCGAGATAATCCGGGCTTGTCAGATAGACCGCCGCCGGAAGTCTGGATTTTAATTTTAACTCTTTTAGTTTTGATTTTAAATTCTCCGGATTGATTATACAAGAACAAAGGCTTTTAATATTATTTAAATTTTCGGGATATAGCCAGACAATATCCGCGTCGCACAACGCGGCGGCGTGTAAAAACGATTGATGGGCGTTCCGGGCGGCGAGTATGACAGGCCGCGTCCCGGCGGCATGATTTAATTTAAAATTAAAATTAAAATTCATAACCGCCAAGTAAATCATGGCTTTGATACATTGGCTGGAGCCTTCGCAGGAATACGCCGTATAGCCCGAACCGTAAAGCGCGGACGCGTTACACTCGCTCTCTTGTATAATATTATCCGGCGCGTATAACTCATCCGCGCCGCTGATCTCGGTTATATCATACAATTCACAGCCGATAAAATTCCGCCCCTTATGTCCGGGCATATGCAATCGCGCTGTATTTGATTTTAATTTTAATTCCGCGTATTCTCTCACAAAATCCCAAATCGGCGTTGTTATTTCCATAATATTTTAATTATTTTAAATATTTTATAATTTAATAAATTTAATAAATTTCCGTCAGATTCTCACGCTTTACGCCGGTTTGTTCACAGAAATTTTCCAACGCTTTCTGATCTTTCAAAAGCATAAAATCCTGAAATTTTCCGGT
>CAJOFP010000446.1:0-2060 GCA_905233795.1 uncultured Oscillibacter sp.
GAAAATCCGGCGAATCAAGATATAAATCAAGACGCGCCGGATAATGTGGACAATCCCGAAGAGGATGAAAACGATGATGACGAGTAATTTATATTTTTTTCCAGACCGCGCCGCCGGGGATGTCGGTCAATTCGATATGTTGTGATTTTAATTCGTCGCGGATTTGATCGGCAAGCCGGAAATTTTTCGATTTTTTCGCCTGATAGCGTTGTAAAATTAACGCGTTGATTTTTTCTGTCTCGTCCGGGGCGGCGTTCGCGTCGCCGGTAATCTGATAATCGCCCGCGCCGATTGTCTTTTGATTGGCTTCTTTTTCGCGTAATTCGTTTGCTTTTTCCAAGAGCGATAAACTTAAAACCCGGTCGAAATCGGCTAAAATTTTTAATTTCGCCGCGTCGCTGATATGGGCTTTCAAAACGTCATAGATTAAAGTAACGCCGGACGCGGTATTCAAATCATTGCCGACTTGCTGTAAAAATTTCTCGTGATATTGCGTAATAATAATTTGATCTTGATCGTTTATTTCGCCGTCCGAACGCAGGGCGGCGATTTTTTTAATTAATTTCTGATAGGCGCTTTGAGCGTTGTCTAAATTTTCCCATGTAAAAACAAGCGCTTTACGGTAATGACTTTGCAGGCAGAAAAAGCGATACGCCAACGGGTCATAATTTTTGGATTTTAACAGCGTAACGGTTAAAAATTCGCTTTCGCCTTTCGATTTGCTCATTTTGCCGGAACTGGTGTTTAAATGCGCGGCGTGGAACCAGTGGGAACACCACGGATGCCCCAGATAGCTTTCTGACTGGGCGATTTCGTTTGTGTGATGGGGAAACGCGTTATCGACGCCGCCACAGTGTATATCTAAATATTCGCCGTTGTATTTTAACGAAATCGCGGAGCATTCGATATGCCAGCCGGGATAGCCGATCCCCCACGGGGATTCCCATTTTAACGCCTGATCCTCAAATTTGGATTTCGTGAACCATAAGACAAAATCATTTGAATTGCGTTTATTTATATCCTGTTCGACGCCCTCACGGACGCCAACGGCCAAATCGTCTTTGTCATGGGAATTAAAAATATAATATTGATTTAATTTCGACGTATCGAAATAAATATTCCCCCCGGCGGGATAGGCGTAGCCCGTATCCAGTAATTTCGATATGATTTTAATATATTCGTCGATAAAACCCGTGGCGGAAAAGGCGTCGGTATAAAATTGGGCGATTTCCATTACGGATTTATGTTCCCGCCGGGCGCCTTTCAGCATTTTATCTTCTCCCTCGTCCGCGTCGGATGTCAAATGCCCTACGTCCGTGATATTCATGACGCGATTGACATCATAACCGGCGTAACGCATATATTTTTCTAAAACATCCTCGCAGATATACGTTCTTAAATTGCCGATATGCGCGAAGTGATAGACCGTCGGCCCGCAGGTATACATTTCAATATGACCGGGCGTATGCGCGATAAATTTTTCTTTCCGGCGCGTCGCGGAATTATAGAGATAAAAATCATAAACATCCGTCGCGTTTGACATATAATATAATTCCTCCAGTATTATTTAATATATTATTTAATAATTATAATATTTAATTTATAATAATATTATATTATATCACATAATCGTCATATTCGTCTACTGTATGAATAGGATTTTTATACATATCCAATTTTTTTTCCAGTTCGGCCACGCGTCCCGCCAAAGCCGCGATACGTTCTAAAGTCGGATTGCTAATACTGGTATGATCGACATCATCAGCGAAATAGACCGGTTTCCCGGATCGCCGTACAATCTGCGCCGGGACGCCGACCGCCGTGCAGTTCTCCGGGACTTCGCGCAAGACCACCGCGCCGGACGCGATACGGGCGTTATCGCCCACGCGAAACGGCCCCAGCACTTTCGCCCCACAGCCGACAAGTACATTATCGCCGAGCGTGGGATGGCGTTTGCCTTTTTCTTTTCCGGTTCCGCCCAGCGTCACGCCCTGATAAATCAAGCAATCATCGCCGATTTCCGCCGTCTCGCCGATAACAACGCCCATTCCGTGATCAAT
>CAJOFP010000446.1:2156-4392 GCA_905233795.1 uncultured Oscillibacter sp.
ATAAAATCGCGTGGACGCCCTGATAAAGTAAAAATATTTCCAATTTGCTTCGCGCCGCCGGATCGCGTCGCTGCTACGCCGCCAACAATCCGCCTAAACGCGTCATGCGTCTCGCCATATATAAACTCCCTCCTGTACGTATAATATAAAATTATATAATATAATTATTATATTATATAATTTTATATCTTGTTATAAAATATATAAATTATATATTTTTATTTTTATAAAAACAGACGCGCCTCCCGTATATTTTATTACGGGAGGCGGCGTAATTATAATTTTATATTATAATTTTATAATTTAATTATTATTTCCCGGACAACGCCTCATGAATGGCTTTCGCGGCGGTTTTGCCCGCGCCCATAGCTAATATAACCGTCGCCGCGCCGGTTACGGCGTCGCCGCCCGCGTATACATGCTCCCGACTGGTTAAGCCGTCCTCATTGACGACGATACCGCCTTTTTTATTGATTTCCAGTCCCTCTGTAGTGGATTTAATCAGCGGGTTCGGACTGGTGCCCAAGGCCATAATCACACAGTCCACGTCGATTTCAAATTCGCTTCCGGGAACCTCGACGGGACGACGGCGTCCGGACGCGTCCGGTTCGCCCAGTTCCATTTTAATACAGCGCACCTGCGTTACATTGTCGTCCGAATCGGCAAGAATTTCAACCGGATTGCAAAGCGTTTTGAATACAATGCCCTCTTCCTCGGCGTGTTCGACTTCTTCCTTACGGGCGGGCAGTTCTTCCATGCTGCGCCGGTAGACGATATCGACTTCCTCGCCCCCGCCGCCGACGACCGCGACTTTCTTGGGGTGTACAATCGGCGTATCGGAACCCGGCAGATAGGCTTTCATGAGATTAATGCGCGTCAAAAATTCATTGGCTGACAATACGCCTTTGTAATTCACGCCCGGAATGTTCATGAACATAGGCAGACCCGCGCCGGAGCCGATAAATACCGCCTCAAAATTCTGTTCCTGCATTAATTCATCAATCGTAATTGTCCGGCCTACTACAGTATCCGTGGAAATCACGACGCCCATAGATTTTAAGCCGTCCACTTCTTTCTGTACAATCGACTTCGGCAGACGAAATTCGGGAATGCCGTAAACCAGCACGCCGCCCGCCCAATGTAACGCCTCAAATACCGTTACTTCATAGCCTAAACGCGCCAAATCGCCCGCGCAAGTCAGACCCGACGGCCCGGAGCCAATCACAGCCACGCGATGACCGTTTGACTTCGGCTTTTCCGGCGCGGCTTTCGCGTTCGCGTTGTGCCAGTCCGCCGCGAAACGCTCCAGCCGTCCGATTCCCACCGGATCGCCCTTTTTGCCGCGCACACAATATTTTTCGCATTGGCTTTCCTGCGGGCAGACGCGTCCGCACACAGCCGGGAGCGCCGATGTCTTGGCGATAATCTGATAAGCCTTTTCATAATCGCCGGCTTTGATTTCCTGAATAAAATCCGGTATGCTGATCATGACCGGACAACCCTGCATACAGGGTTTATTTTTGCAATTCAAACAGCGTTTCGACTCGTCCAGCGCCTGTTCTTCCGTATAGCCCAGCGCGACTTCGTTGAAATTCTTGTTCCGGACATCCGGCTCCTGAGACGGCATCGGATTTTTATCCAGCCGCATATTCGGTTTTTCAGCCATAAATCACGCCTCCACTTTCATATTTAATAAATTACAGGTTTCCTCATGCTTTTTCAATTCCCAGTCACGATACATCGCGGCGCGTTTGACGGACAAATCCCAGTCCACTTTATGACCGTCAAAATCGGGACCGTCCACGCAGGCGAATTTCATTTCGCCGCCGACATTTAATCTGCAACAGCCGCACATGCCTGTGCCGTCCACCATAATGGGACTCATGGAAACCGTTCCGTGGTCTTGCACACGAATTTCATCATAATCATAGGCCCGACGGCGAAAATCTCGTCGTAAGGCTTGTTCTCGGCGATACTTTGTTTAATTAATTCTTCCAGCGGCCCTGTCACGACGCCTTTTTCGCCATAAGATCCGTCGTCCGTGCAGATTTTTAAAACGTCAGACGCGTTTCTGAAATCATCTTCCAGAATCACTAAATCTTTATTTTTAAATCCGACTACGGCATGGACTTCCGCCCCGGCGTCATGAAACGCTTTCAAAACCGGGTACGCGATAGCGCAGCCGACGCCGCCGCCCACGACGCAGACTTTTTTCTTGCCTTCCGTCTCACTGGCG
>CAJOFP010000447.1:0-1173 GCA_905233795.1 uncultured Oscillibacter sp.
ACTTCTATCACGGATTTTAACAGGGCGTTTCGTTCCGCCACATCCGCTTCCCAATAGCCGTCCAGCACGGTTTGCAGCATACGGGCCAATTTGCCGGGATCACGGTTTTCCGCCGTCTCTATCGCCGACCGCGCTTCCTGTTCCTGTCGTTCCAGATTCTCAATCAGACGCTTGACCGCATCCATACGCTCCCGAAATTCCGTTTTGCTGTACGTTCCGTCTTCCAGAAAGTCGTACAACCGGGCTTTCTTCTTTTCCGCCGCCGTCATTTCGCTTTGTATGGCGCCCAGACGCTTCCGCTGTATTTCCAAATTGGCGCTCCGCTTCCCTCCCAGAGCGGCGTCCATATTCAACTCATCCAGACTGTCCGCCAAACAGTCCAGAACGGCGCGTTCGACCAAGTCAAGCCTTGTCATTGCCGAACAGCCTTTCCGAAAACATGACAGATACGGCGGCAGTTTCTTGTACGGCAGACGTTGCATCCGACCTCCGCATTTCTCACAGCGCACAATCCCCGCCAGACTGCTTTTTAAAGTTCCGTCGCGTTTGACCGGCGCGTACCGTTCTTTGATAATCTCCTGCACTCTATCCCACACCTCTTTCTCCACAATCGCCGGGTGAATGCCGTCATACACCTGCCACTGATCCCACGCATACGCGATTCTGGTTTTGCAATCCCGTCGTCTGACCACTTTGGTCTGTCCCCATGACACTTTTCCGATATACACGGGATTTTTCAAGATACGCTTGATCACACGCTCGCCAATATCAATTCCCGTGGCGGATCGCGCCCCCATTTCTTTCAGCCGGTAAGAAATCGTCAGACAGCCGATTCCGGACGCGTACCAATCGAACATCAGACGAACATATTTCGCCTCCGGCTCGAATACTTCCAGCGTGGGCTTCCGGTCAATCGTGACATTCCGGTAGCCATACGGCGCGGCCTGCACATAGCAGCCCTCCCGGACAGACCGTAAGCGTCCTCTATGCAAGCGCTTCGTGATCGCCTTGTATTCCTGACGGCTGATAAACGTCTTTAATTCCGCGTACCGCTCATCCGTCTCCACGGACAGATCATAAACTTTTTCCGGCGTCACAATCAGCGTCCCCGAATCCTTGAACGCGTCCAGCACAATTCCCTGATCCCGCATTCGTCCGCGTGACAGCCGATCC
>CAJOFP010000447.1:1198-2215 GCA_905233795.1 uncultured Oscillibacter sp.
AGGTCTCAATAATATAAATATGATGATTTTTCGCGTACTCCGTCAAAATCGCCTGATGACGCGACAAAACATCCTCCACGCTTTGACCATCCTCGTCGGCGCGGGATTTCCGTAAATACAAGCCCGCTTCCATGTCCGTAAGATTCATATTCAACACCTCTTTTATGAAAATCTTTAACATTCAATGCTATTCATATATTATTTTTCGCCCCAGTCAGATTTTTATTTTCTGACCGGGGCTTTTCGCGTCACGCTAATCACGGTTTTATAACCGAGGTTTGGATATGCAATCGCTCTTTTAAAGCGTCCTGTAAGACTTGGGAAAAATTCACTCCGGCGCGTTCCGCCTGAACATTCAGCCAACTCGGAATCGACAGCGTTTTCTTGACCGCACGATTATCATTTTTGCGGCGGTATTCGTCCGTATCCGCGAGAATATAATTTGCGAAGCGCGGCGCGGATACGACGGGGAGCGGATTTGCGGCGGGAATCGGTTCATCTTTGTTTTCGGCGTCCCACAGCCACATGGCCACCGCGTCTTCCGCCATAAAGATAGCGTCCGCCAAATCATCGCCGCAAGTGCGGCAGCCGGGCAAATCCGGCGCGATCACATCATATCCGCCGTCATCCAACGGGGTAAAAATCGCCCCGTAAGCGTATTTCATAACGATGCCTCCTCATTTTTTACGCGGGACGCGGGGGCTTATTTCAGTCCCGCGTCCTCCAAGATTCCTTTCGCCGTGGTTTCTTTGATTTCCTTATGCCGGGGAAGAGGAATTTTTATTCCGGGCTTTTGCGGATTCGTCGCAAGGTCGTGATTTCCGCCGTGTATAATAACCCATCCGGCTTTTTTCAACATTTTATCAATATCCCGTCTTTTCATCGCCTCACCTCTTGAAAATATTATAACACGTAATAATACGTATGTCAAGAGAAATTTTAAAATAAATAAAAATTTTTTCGCCCCGGTCAGATTTTTTTATTTTTCTGTCCGGGGCAATTTTTATTTTTAATATT
>CAJOFP010000448.1 GCA_905233795.1 uncultured Oscillibacter sp.
CCGTAAGGCTTTCAATCGGTCCGACCATGGCTTTGGCGAGCAAAAAACTCAGAAACGCCGCGATTGTCATGCCTAAAATTAAAGCCTGCATAATAATCGGAAATAATTGCCTGTGCAAGCCGCTCAGCGTCTCCTGATTATCTAAAATATAAATAATAAACGCCTGTTCCGTCTGAACTTCCGGTAAAACGGGAATCGCCGCGTCCATATAACCGGCGTTTAAATAACTTTCCTCGCCGACTACAGTCGCGTCCCAGTTCCTCACGGCCAGCCGCGCCGTCAATAAATTCGGGCTTTGATCCATAGGCAACGCGTCCGCGCTGTCCGATCCGGCGAGCCACGCGCCGCTGTGCCCGTCCAGAACAAAATAATTCCGCGTCCGGTAATCAATCCCCAGCGGCCCGGCGTTGACTTCCAGCATTTCTCTCAAACGCTCCGCGCCGTCCGGTTCTCCCGCCGCGCCGCGCAGGTCAGAAACAAATTCCCGTTGATCCACGCCGAAAACGCTGTCTAACTGCTGATAAAAATTATTAATATAAAATCCCGTGACGCTGGCCGTCAGAAACGTACCCACGACCGCCATCAACGCGATAATTAATAACAGCATAATCAGCGTTAATTTTACATGAAGACTGCGGAACATGATTCAATCACCCGGATATATTTTTATATTTATTATATTTATAAAAAAATAAAAATTATTATTTTATTTATTATTTTATTTTTTTATAGCGTCCTGATTGGAATTAGGCGAAAAGAAATAGCCTACTCCCCGACGGGTTCGGATGTACAACGGCGTCGCCGGATTTTCCTCGATTTTCTCACGCAGACGCCGGACAGTGACATCCACCGTTCGGACATCATCGCCGACGTAATTATAATTCCAGACCTGTTCCATTAAATCCACGCGGGAAAAGACTTTATTGGGCCGCGCCGCTAAAAACGTCAACAATTCATATTCTCTTTGGGTCAAATCCACGGGCGTTCCGTTTCTGAATACCTGCCGACTGTCCGGGTCAATCGACAGTCCGCCGGGAAATTCCAGCAGACCCGTTTCCGATACCGGCGCGAATACCGTCGTCCGCCGGATATTCGCCCCCACACGCGCCACCAGTTCCCGCATGGAAAACGGCTTTGTGATATAATCATCCGCGCCGCGGGCCGTCAATAAAATCACCGGGACGTTATTCCCCTCCTGACGCAGCGTCCGACACATGTCAAAACCGTTCATGCGGGGCAGCATGACATCCAGTAAAATCAAATCCGGATTCTCGCTCCGCGCTTTCGCAAGACCGTCTTTTCCGTCATACGCCTCGCGGGTTTCATATCCCGACCGCTGAAGATTAAATCGCAAAATATCCACGATATTTTTTTCATCTTCCACAATCAAAACCGTTTTCTTGGCGTCCATAATTTCCTCTTCTCTCTCGTCCGCGTCTTGTTTATTTTAACTTTTATTTATTTTTAATATTTTATATATTATAATAAAATTAATATAAATTTTTATAAATTTAATAATATTTTCGCTTTCAGAATCGCCGTGACTGTCTTGGCGTCCTCGATTTCGCCCGACATACACCGGCGGAATATCTCTTGAAACGGAATTTTTTCCACTCTTAAAAATTCGCCCGGATCAAGCCGCTGGTCTTGCATATGCAGTCCCCGCGCCAAATATAAATATAAAACTTCCGTGTAACATCCCGGCGACGGCAGTATTTTGCCCAGCGATTCAAATTGATCCGGGACAATGCCGGTTTCCTCATGTAATTCCCGCAGTCCGGCGGCTCTCGGGTCTTCTCCGGGATCCAATTTCCCCGCCGGAATTTCCGTCAAATCTCTCCCGAACACATAGCGATATTGCGTCACGACATATACGTTTTGATTTTCATCCAACGCCGGCGTACCCGATCCACATGCACGGAAAAAATTCTGCCCTTGAAAATATCCTCCCGCGTCAGACATTCTTCTTTAAAATCCGCGTTGAAATCCGGTTTCAAATTCTCCCTGTCCATTTTTACGCCCGTCCCCTTTCATGTCATACGCTTATTATACGCTCCCGGTTTCCCGTTTTTTCGACAGTCCGTCCCAATAAATTCACGCGTGAAACGCGTTTAATATATATAAATATTAAAATTATATTAAATTTAAATTAAATTTAAATCCAGTATAGCACACGCGAAAAAAAATCGCAACTCATTCGCGTCCGCTTTTTCCTCTTGAAGCGCCCGCCAAAATATGTTATTATATTATTATAATTATGAATTGATAAAATTATAATATTATATAAAAATATTATTTTATAATAATATAAAATTTTTAGGGAGGCCACACGCCACGGAAAAAAAAGAGTATAAAACGGCGGCGACCAATC
>CAJOFP010000449.1 GCA_905233795.1 uncultured Oscillibacter sp.
ATAACCCAAATCCCGCGCTTTTTCCGCCGCCCAGATCAAATCATCCGGGCTTTTCGTCATCACTTGCGGGACGAAAATCCCGCCGGGATTATATTCGGGATTTAATTCCCGCATATCTTTCGGCGTGATTCTATGCTGATCCGTGGGGGAGAAAAACGGGATATAAATCCGATCCGCGCCGCCGAAAGATTCATGCCATACGCGCCGGAATACGGCTCTTGTAATGCCGTCCAGCGGCGCGAAATTATAATATTTTATCATAATATTTATTTTAATTATTATTTTATT
Source organism: uncultured Oscillibacter sp. (assembly GCA_905233795.1). GTDB lineage: Bacteria > Bacillota > Clostridia > Oscillospirales > Oscillospiraceae > Oscillibacter. Next base: position 289 of record CAJOFP010000449.1, read on the forward strand.
ATATTTATTTTATATTTATATTTTTATTTATATTTTTTCGTCCGCCATGACGCGTAAGACTTCCAGTAAAAACGCCCATACCCGTTTGACGGATTGAATCGACATTTTTTCACGGGGCGTGTGAATTTCGGGCAAATCCGGTCCGATGGAAATACAATCCAAATCGGGGATTTTCCCGGCGAATAGACCGCACTCTAAACCGGCGTGAATCGCCTCGATTTTCGGCGCGTGTCCGTATTGCCGATAAAATACGCGTTCGCACAAATCGCGCAGGGGCGAATCGGCTTTATATTCCCACGCCGGATAATCGCCCTGTATTTCAATATATCCGCCCTGATTCATCGCTAAATTTTTTAATTTTTCCGTCAAATTTAATTTATCTTCCGTGACGCCGCTCCGTACACAGAACATAGCGCGAATTTGCTCTAAATCCGTTTCTAAAATCCCAAGATTGAGAGAAGTTTTTACAAATCCGGGAATATTTTCGTCCATAGCCTGTACGCCGTCGGGCGCGTTTGATAAGAAATCAATCACCCGTTTCGTCGATAAATTATCCATAATAATATTAATATTATTATTTTTATCTATATCTTCCGGCAATATAATTTGCGTATTCAATTTAAAATCCGGGTCCGTGTTTATATATTTTAATCGCGCCGTTTCCGCCGTTTTATCTAATATCGCCGATAATATTTTCAAATCGCTGTTCTTTACCGCGATTTCCGCCGTTGACGCGACCGGGATCGCGTTATCTTTTAAACCGCCGTTTATTTTGATTAATTTAAAATCTACTTTTTCCCGCGCCGATTTTAATATTTTACTCAAAATAATATCCGCGTTGCCGCGTCCGTGATGCCGCTTAATATTATACGCAAAAAACTTTCATTTTCATGACACGCTTCCCGCGTAACCGGTAAAATACAGGACACCCGGCGTCCGCCCGCGCAACTGACTGTAAATACGCCCTCTTGTTCAGAGTCTATATTTAACATCCGGCGACCTTTTAAACGTGACGCGTCCAACGCCGCCGCGCCTAACATGCCAATTTCCTCATCCGTCGTCAAGACCACTTCCAGCGGCGGACGACGGATATTTTTATCATCCAAAATCGCCAACGCCATAGCGACGGCGATTCCGTCATCGCCGCCCAGCGTTGTCCCGTTCGCCCGGACATATTCGCCGTCGATCATCAATTCCGGTCCCTGCCTGTCCATATCAATCAGGCAATCCGGATTTTTTTCACAGACCATATCCAAATGACCCTGTAAAATCAAATCATTATTCGCGTTATTCGCGCTATTTGCGCTGTTATCACGCGTATCCGCCGCGCTGTTCGCGTTATTATTATCCGGCGCGTAATTACCCGGCGCGTAAATAATAATATTATTCGCGCCGTCCTGATAGTATTTGAATCCGCGTTCTTGGGCGAATTTCACACACCAGTCACTGACCTGTTTGGTATGCCGGGAACCGCGTGGAATCGCGCTTAATTGTTCAAACCAGTAAAATACGCTTTTCGGCTCCAAATTCTCTAAAATCGCCATAGTCTTTCCCACCTGATTTTTATTATTTTTTCTTATGTTTTATTCAATATTATAATATTTTAAATATTATATTTTCCCGTACTGATTCTCAAAACCCGATTATTTGCCCGACCGATCGCCGAAATCAATCCCGACATATACTTCGTCGTCCTGTTGCGCGACGGCTTGACCGCTTCCGAAATCGCCGCCGCGTTTACTCCCGGAAACGCTTCCGATATTGCCGCTCCCGACATTTCCACCGGAATTATTATTTTTAAAATCGCTCTTGAAATCGCTATGCAACCCGAAATCTTCAGAGGCGGACGCCGTATCGCGTTTTAACATCGTTTCCATTACGCGTATATC
>CAJOFP010000450.1:0-680 GCA_905233795.1 uncultured Oscillibacter sp.
CACCATATCCTCTTTCCTGCGTCAATTCACAACCTTGTTCCTGCATCTTCTTTGCAAAAAATGCGTGCGGTATCTGCGTCAGGATCCCGACGCCGTCTCCCGTCTTTCCTTCCGCATCCTTGCCGGCTCTGTGCTCCAGCCTCTCTACAATGGAAAGTGCATCTTCTACGATCTTGTGGCTTTTCCTTCCTTGGATATCGACCACTGCGCCGATACCGCAATTATCATGCTCAAAAGAGGGATCATACAATCCTTTTTCCTTAACCTCTCTGAATGGATCCGACATAACGCTTACCTCCTGTCATTCTTTTTTCTATTTCTTTGATACGCCGGGATGGGCTCTAACTTATGCAGATTCATGCTGTGCATGCGATCGATCTTTTCTCTGACCGAGGCATCTTCACACACTCCGTTTTCTATATAACGGTCCAAAACCTCATAGGTGAATCCGATCTTTTCCTCATCGCTTTTCCCACACAGCCCGTCCGAAGGTACTTTATGTACCAGTTCTTTCGGCAAATCAAACTTTTCCAGCTCGTTTAAATACTCCCGACCCGGTACAATCATAATCGCGTGGACATTTTCAGGCAGCGGCGTTTCTTCCGGCGTGAAAAACAAGCTAAATTTTTTCCGTTCATCCGCTTTCGGATTCGTGGCGAAACTCAAAAAACGCCGTAACG
>CAJOFP010000450.1:809-3098 GCA_905233795.1 uncultured Oscillibacter sp.
TATTATTATTATTATTATTATTATTATTCGCGCCGTCGCGTGTTAAATCCAAATCCTGATTGAAACTCCGCCACCCGCGCCATAAACAGCAACACGCGATCCGCGCTAAAATATCCGGGTGTGAAAACAATCCCCCCGGCTCCTGATACGGCGCGTCATATTGATTGCGGCGTTCAAACCATCCGGGCGCAAGCGTGACTTGTTGATTGGCTACCGCCGCGTAATCTTCCGGCGCCGCGAAAGACGCCCGGATCACTTCCCGCGTGGAATCCCGCAACGTCACGGCGGACGCCTCAAAAAATCTCAAATGCTTTAACGCTTCCCCCGCGTTGGGACCGTTTAAAATCGGCAGTGCGCTTGCCGAAATCACATAAAGCTGTTCATGAAAAGAAGCGCAACGCCAAATCTGATTGACGCAGACGCCGTTATTATCAGGATACACGCCCTCACCGGGATCCGTCGCGTCCAGAAATATATCTTCCCAGCCGCCGGGCAAAGCGGCGTATTGAAAATCCCCTACGGGTCCCCGTAAGAGTTCGCCCTGTAAATCCATAACTCCACCACCCTGTAGTGATTGCGATTTTAAAATCGGCGTCAATCCGGGACTGTCCCGCGTTTTTTTATATTTTTTCTCTATTTTTATTTTTCATATTTCCGCAAATCATCCACAATCTGTTATTAGCGCGTCCGATTGGAAAACAAGTTGACAATAAAACAAAATGGAATATAATAAAATAATATAATATAAAGCGTGGTGAAGCTGTGGAACAATATGAAATTGTCTTTTATACGAAAGAGGATGGAACGCAACCGGCGCGGGAATTTATGGATGGACTTTCTTTGAAAATGCGCGCCCGCGTTTTGAAAATTATCGCTATGATTCGAGAATACGGCGGATTTGTAAGAATGCCCTATTCAGAATATCTACAAGACGGAATTTTTCAAATCCGCGCCCAACAGGAAGGAAATATCGCCCGTGTGCTGTATTTCTTTTGGGACGGAAAGAAAGTCATTCTCACCAACGGTTTTACCAAAAAGACCCGTAAGACGCCGTCCGCCGAAATTGAGCGGGCGAAGCGATATAAAGCGGATTATGAGCGAAGGAGGTTGACGACGCATGAGTGAACCCGTGACATTTGATGAATATCTTGCAAAAGAAATGGAAAATCCGGAATTTAAAGCCGAATGGGACGCTTTGGAACCGGAATTTCAGATTGTCCGGGCGATTATCGCGGGACGTGAGGCGCGGCGGCTTGACGAAACACAGCTTTCTCAGGTAACAGGTATTTCGCCGGAAGATATTGACAGTCTGGAAAACGGAACCGCTAATCCGACGCTCAATATGTTAAAGCGTCTGGCCGACGGATTAGGTATGACGTTAAGACTGGATTTCCAGCCAAGGGTCTAAAACGCTTTTTCAATCAGTCCGGCTTTCAGAATAAAAATAAAAAATTATATTATAATTTTTATCAGACAGGCGAATAAAACGCAAGACCGCCCCGGCGTCAATCCGGGACTGTCCCGCGTTTTTTTATATTTTTTCTCTATTTTTATTTTTCATATTTCCGTCACGTCGATCAAAACCGCTTCGTCTTTCTCGACGCCCAATAAATAATCCGTGGACACGGAAAAGAGGGTCGCCAACCGGACCAGCATTTCAACGGACGGCTGCGCATTGTCCGATTCCCAGTTGCAAATACAGGATTTTGTCACGCCTAAACGCTTTCCAAGCTCTACTTGGCTCATTTTTCGCGCTTTACGCAACATTTGAATCTGTTCGCACAGTCTATAATTCAGCATGGGAATCCCTCCAAGTAAAAAATTACTGTACTATTGTTAATTAATACTTGACAAAATTTTAAAACTATAGTACAATAATCATGAACTTTTCAGGAATGACCATACAAAACCGCGGCGGCAACGGGAGGAGGTGAAAAGAGCATGAAAAAAGTGTCGGGCAGAGCGATTAAAGCGCTGATTTTGGCGGCTTTGATGGTGTCAGTCTTGTGCGTGACGGCGTTCGCGGATTCCAGAACGAAAAATCTGAACTCCAACATGACTTATTTCACAATCACGACGGGGAGCGGCTTTTCATATTGGGCCGGATGGAAAAAGACCACAGTGACAGTCACAAATACTGGCAACAAAGCAGGTTTTGGTATTTACAATTATGGAGATGGTAAACAGTATTCTGGAGAATGGAATAATTTTAAAATGGAAGGATATGGGGAATCAATTTGGTCTGATGGAAAAAAATATTTTGGATATTTTAAAAATGATAAAAGAGAT
>CAJOFP010000451.1 GCA_905233795.1 uncultured Oscillibacter sp.
GTCTTGGCGGAAGATCAGCCGATGGAACGGGAAGACGGCGTCCGGGCGTGGGTTTCAATCATGTATGGCTGCGATAATTTTTGTTCTTATTGCGTGGTGCCGTATGTGCGGGGACGGGAACGAAGCCGCGACCCGGAGAAAATTTTAATTGAAATCGAAAATTTAATAAAATCCGGCTATCGGGAGATTAATTTACTGGGACAGAATGTCAATTCTTACGGAAAAAATTTAGATTATTCTTTTACAAGATTATTACGCGAGATCAATCAAATTCCCGGCGATTACTGGGTCAGATTCATGTCCAGTCACCCGAAAGACGCCGCGCCGGAATTGTTCGACACAATGGCGGACTGTCAACATGTGGCGAAACAATTACATTTGCCGTTTCAATCGGGAAGCAATCGAATATTAAAAATCATGAACCGGCGTTACACGCGGGAGCGTTATCTGGATTTAATCAAATACGCCCGGTCTGTCATGCCGGGATTGGCTTTGACATCGGATGTAATTATTGGTTTCCCCGGCGAGACGGAAGCCGACGCGATGGAGACCATTTCACTGGTGGAAGAAGTCGGCTTTGACGCGTTATTTACGTTTTTATATTCGCCGCGTCCGGGGACGAAAGCGGCGGAAATGCCCGATCCGGTATCGAAAGCCGAAAAACAAGTCTGGTTTGATAAATTATTAAATATACAAAACGCCCGTTCCGCCGCGATTCACGCGAGTTATATTAATCATACCGTCCGGGTTCTGATTGACGGCGACAGCCGCGAAAATAATAATATTAATAATAATTTAATAGACGCGGATTTCCCGTTGACGGCCCGCACGGAGGGAAATCGCCTTGTGCGATTGAAAGGCGATCCGGCTTTGATTGGCAATTTCACAAACGCGTTGATTACAGGCAGTAAAACATGGGCTTTGTACGGCGAAATTATTTAATTTTAATTTTATATTTATTTTTATATATTTTACTGAAGGTGAATTATGGCGGAATTAAGTCCGATGATGAAGCAATATCTGGAAATGAAAAAACAGTACCCGGACGCGATATTATTTTTCCGTCTGGGCGATTTCTATGAGATGTTCCAAGCCGGGATCACGGCAAACGAAAAAAAGCCCCGGAAGATCAAATTCCCATGTGCGGCGTCCCGTATCACGCCAGCGACGGTTATATAGCGCGTCTGGTGGCGAAAGGGTATAAAGTCGCGGTATGCGAACAGTTGGGGGATCGTGACGCCCGGCACGGTCATGGACGCGTCGTTATTGGACGATAAAGCCGGGCATTATCTTTGCGGTTTATATTTATCGCAAGCCGACGAAAATATAGATAATAATATTAATAATATAGAAAACGGCGAAAATATAGAAAATAATAATATAAAAAGCGGCGAAAAGATAGATAATAATATAGATAATAATATAAAAAACAGGGACGGGAAATTAAACGGGGATGTGAATTTAAAATCCGCCGGGGCGGCTTTCTGTGATTTGACGACGGGTGAAATTCATGTGACTTCGTTTCATGGGGCGGATTGCGTCCGGCATTTGATGAACGAACTGGGACGATTTTCACCGGCGGAAGCGATTTTAAATCGAGTTGCGTTGGATACGCCGGAATTGACGGGCGTTCTGGTCAACGCGTTTCAATGCGCGATTGAGGACGGCGGCAAAGACGGCGTGGATAGATTTGATTTGGAACAGGCGGCGATTCAGGTCCGACAGCGTTTTGGGGAGGAACAGGCGGATAAATTAAAAAATAATAACGCCGCGTTACAGGCGTTAGGGGCGTTATTGAGATATTTATATGAAACGCAGAAAACGGACTTGTCGCATATTAATTATCTGGATTATTACGAACAGAGCGTATATATGGAACTGGATTTGACGGCGCGTTGGAATCTGGAACTGACGGCGACGCTGAGAAGCAAAGACCGGCGCGGGAGTTTAATCTGGGTACTGGACAAGACAAAAACGCCGATGGGGGCGCGATTGTTGCGGAATTGGCTGGAAAAGCCGCTTTT
>CAJOFP010000452.1 GCA_905233795.1 uncultured Oscillibacter sp.
ACGCTGGGTATTGGTTGACGAAAACGACGAGGAACGCGAAATCAGCGAAGATGATTTTGAAATCGTCGACGGCGACGTGACGGACGCTTCTTTCTCGTTCATCATGCCGGATCATGACGTGAAATTGAGAGGCGATTTCCGCGAGGGTACGGACGAATATGAGGGCAAGACGGTTATTTTGCACTCTAACGACGTACACGGGGCGATTATGGGCTATTCGTATATCGCCGCTTTGCGGGATGAATTTAAATCCAAAGGCGCGGAGGATGTGCTTCTTGTCGATGCCGGCGATTTTTCTCAAGGCGACCCCAATGTGAGTTTGTCCAAAGGCGCGAACGCCGTCACTATGATGAACGCGGCGGGTTATGATCTTGCCACGCTGGGCAATCATGAGTTTGATTTCGGTTACGAACAGCTTATGAACAATCTGGACGACGCGGCATTTAAAATCATCTGCGCGGATGTGTTTGAAAACGGCGAGACGATTTTAGACCCGTACTGGATGTATGAAAATGACGAAACCGGATTGAAAATCGGCTTTTTCGGTATGGAGACGCCGGAGACACAGACAAAAGTCAATCCGGGCTTGATTCAGGGGATTCAATTCGTTTCCAATACCGGGGTCTGACCGAAAACGGCGCGGATGTGATTATCGCCTTGACGCATTTGGGCGTGGACGAGGAATCCGCGACGGACGGACACCGGAGCGTGGATTTATATAATAACACGAACGGCATTGATATAATTCTGGACGGGCATTCCCATACGGTCATGACGGGCTGGACGAATGACGCGCCCTATAATCCGTTTGACACGGAAGCCGAAGAGCCCGGCGCGGACGCGGAAATCCTGCCGATTCAGTCCACGGGGACGAAATTTAATTATATCGGCGTTGTCGTGATAGATAACGAGAGCAAAGAAATTGAGGATCATTATTTATTGCCCACGGAAGATATGGCGCAGGATGAAACCGTAGCGGCGGCGGCGCAAGAGATTATAGATCGTGTAAATGAAGAATACGGGGAAGTATTCGCGCAAAGCGAGATTTTATTAAACGGCGAACGCGCCCCCGGCAATCGCACGGAAGAAACGAATTTAGGCGATTGTATCACTTGATCAAGATCATGTGGTGGGAATCACGAACGGCGGCGGCATTCGGGCGAGTATCGGATCAAGCGACGCGACAAGCGAAAAGCCGGTTGAAGTGACAAGAAAAGATTTAAATACAGTCCTGCCGTTTGGCAATACGGTGGCGGTGGTTTACGTCACGGGCGCGGAGCTTCTGGAAGCGCTGGAAGCGTCCACTTACGCCACGCCGACGGCGTTGGGCGGCTATCCGCAGACGTATGGCATTGAATTTACGCTGGATACGACGAAATCTTACGATCAGGGCGACGTCTATCCCGATTCGACGTATTACAGCCCCAAAACGATTCAGCGCGTGACAATCACGGCGATTAACGGGAAAGAATTTCAACCGGATGACGTTTACGCCGTTGTGACGAATAATTTCTGCGCGGCGGGCGGCGACACTTATTACGCGTTTAAAAACGCGAGCGCGCAATTTGACACGGGCATTGTCATGGACGAAGCCGTCATGGAATATATCACTGACGTGTTGGACGGCGTAATCACGGCGGAAAAATACGGAGAGCCGAGAGGCGATCAGACGATTATTACGCGAAATATAACGCCGACGCCGACAAACGCGCCGACGGGTACGCCCAAGCCGACAAATACGCCCAGACCGACGGGGACGTCCAAGCCGACACGACGGGTACGCCCAAGCCGACGGGTACGTCCAAGCCGACAGGTACGCCGACGCCGACAAACGCGCCGACGAACACGCCCACGCCGACAAATACGCCCACGCCCAAGCCAACGCCTCTGCCGGCGACGGAAAACCCGCAAGGCTGTTATGTCGCCACGGCGGTATACGGTTCTTATGACTGTTCCCAAGTGTGGACGCTGCGCCGCTTCCGGGATCAGGTATTGGCGGAAACATGGTATGGACGGCTGTTTATACGCGCTTATTACGCCGTCAGTCCCACAGCGGTGAAATTATTCGGCGACAGCGCGCAATTCCAAGATTTCTTCCGCGCCGCGCTGGATCCGTTTGTCGCCGGACTGCAAGCCGACGGATTCCAGTCAACGCCCTATCTGGATCAGGCATGGTAAATCAAAATCCTGATGAACGGATGAAAATTTCGATAAAAATCTCGCGGATAATTTGACAAGACGGGAAATATAAAAAATATCAGCGGCGGCGCGTGAAAACGCGTCGCCGTTTATGTCGCTATAAAATATAAATATTTATGCTTGGGGACGCGTTCACAGTTTGTTTACAAAAAGTTCATAATTAATATGTCTCCGTTTTTAATCAAAAGTCGTATATATATTAGAAAACGTCGAAAGACAAGCCGGGGAGTATTGCGAGATATGAATTTTTTGTAAACAATCGCGGCGGATACGCGCAAACGGGAAAATTTGTTTCGCTTTTGTCGCGGTTGATATGGTAAAATAAAAATTAAAATAAAATTTAAATTTAATTTTATATATTAATATAATATTATTATATTTTTCATGTAAAGGAGGAAACCGCCGCGTAAAAATTTTAAAATCGAATCTCGAAAGGAAACAAGCCGGAGACGGTTTTTAGAATTTTGAGATTTTGAGAAGCGGCGGGAAAGCGTTATGCCGAAAGATGTGAATAAACAGAACGAGGAGCGGGAAGCGCGGAAGCGTGCCGAACAGATTAAA
>CAJOFP010000453.1 GCA_905233795.1 uncultured Oscillibacter sp.
ATATAAATCCCGATCACCCGGATAACGAATAATTTAAGCGAATTTTAATCAAAAATCGCCCCCCGGAGAAAGCCGGAGGGCGGTTTTTTTATTTTTTCGCGTATTGAATATTCAAATTTAGCTGACAAACATCGTGGAGACGAACGGGACGTAAGTGCATAACAGCAGGACAAGCAATTCCGCGACCAGACAGGGAATAATGCCTTTTGAAATTTCTTCTATTTTAATATCGCCGATACCGCAGGCGACATAGAGATTAACGCCCACAGGCGGCGTAAATAAGCCGATAGCCAGATTGACAATCATGACGACGCCCAAGTGAATCGGGCTGATTCCCATCGCGGCGGCGACCGGCGCGAATAACGGCGTAAAGATATATAACGCCGATGTGGAGTCCAGAAAACATCCGGCGATTAACAACACGATATTTACGATGATAAAGAATACGATCCAGTTTCCGTTTGTGACGGTCAACATGAAGTCTTTGATTGTCAAATCCAGACGGGCGCGGGTTAAGACATAGGCGAAAAGCGTCGCGCCCATCGTGATAAACATGACGGTAGCCGTCGTAGAACAGGAATCAATCATAATATCAATTAATTTCTTGAAGTCGATTTCACGGTAGATAAACACGCCCACGGCAAGCCCATAAAATACCGACACGGCGGCGGCTTCATCACGGGCATCATGAGACCGAAAAATGCGTCTTTGAACGCGTCCCAACGCTCTTTTCCCGACGCTTTCGGCTGTACTTTCAAATCATATTTGCGCCCCAGTATCAAAGCGGCGGCGATTAATCCCGCGCCCATTAATAAGCCGGGCAGCATACCGGAAATAAATAAATTCGTAATCGACGCGTCGGCGATAGAGCCATAGACAACAAACGTAATCGACGGCGGAATGACAACGCCAATCGCGCCGCCGGCGGCCATCAGCGCGCACGAGAACGACGCCGGATAACCCGCTTTTACTAACGCCGGTATCATGATTAAACCCAACGCCGCCACCGTCGCCGGACCCGAACCGGAAATCGCCGCGAAGAAACACGAGACAACCACGCAGACTATCGCCATGCCGCCTTTGATATGCCCCAAGCATTTTTCGGCAAGTTTAATCAATCGCCCGGAAATGCCCGCTTTTTCCATCACATTGCCGGACAGGATAAAAAACGGAATCGCCAATAACACGAATTTACTGGACGCCGAGGAACAAAGCCGGGGGAGAACGCTCATAACGGCGTCAATCGGCTTTCCGGCGCCCTGCACCAGTATCGCCGCGACGCTGGACAAGCCCAGACAGGTCGCAATCGGCGCGCCGAACGCCAACAACGCGACAAACAAGCCCAATAACGTAATGCCGACCATGTGATTTTACGCCTCCTCTTCTTCCGTCATATCTTCCAGAGTTTGCATCGTCTTTTCGCTGACCGCCTGATTAATCATATCATCCGAGAACTGCTCCTGCGGATTGCCTTTCGGACTGCCATATTTATAAATATTCATCATGCCTTGTAAAAAAGCGATCATGGCGAAACACGCGCCCACGGGCACAAAAGAGCCGTAAATCCATTCGGGCCACTGCATAATTTGAACGCCAAAAATGACGATTAAGAAACAGAAAAACGCGGAAACGCCGTACATGATGAAACTCACGATTTTACGCGCCGCCGGGCTGAGATGATCCGTCACGATAGACAGTCCCAGATGGGCGCCGCGCCGCGCCGCGATAGCCGTCCCCATGAAGCTCATGAGGACAAATAAATACGTTGACATTTCATCCGATACGGCGAGAGAATGATTAAACACGAACCGGGCGATAACATTGCCGAATACCAGAACCGCCATAACAGACACGCACGCGCAGGACACGAATTTCTCAATTTTTTCCAGAATCGCGGACATAATATTCTATACCTCCCCTCTTGATATTTTGATTATAACCCGAACGCCGCGCAGGCCTCTTCCCCATACGTTTCTTTTAATCCCGCGACAACATCCGAGACGGCGTCCTGAAAGACTTTTAACTGCTCTTCAGTCAAGACATCCACCTGCATTCCGACATCCCGGAAACCCTGAATCAACGCTTCTTCGTCGGCTTCCAGTTTATCGCGTCCCCATTCACACGCTTCCGTGGCGCATTCTTGGATTAATTCCCGCGTATTCTCCGACAAACTCTCCCAGATTTTCGTATTGACAAGAAACAGATCATTTTCATAGCTATAATTCCAGATCGTCATATATTTCTGGATTTCATCCATTTTCGCGGATTTCGTAATCGAACAGCCGTTTTCCTGTCCGTCGATTGTCCCCTGTTGAATCGCCGTGAACACTTCGCTCCAGCTCATCGCCGTGGGATTCGCCCCCAGCGCGTCAAACGTATTCATATAGACCGCCGAACCGGGTACCCGGATTTT
>CAJOFP010000454.1 GCA_905233795.1 uncultured Oscillibacter sp.
CCCGGAGTGATTTTAGCCGGATTGTTAATTTATATATTAAATCAAAAATTCTCATTCTCGAAAACCAATCTTGACAGCGCGTATATTCAAAAAATCGCTTTGATTTTAGCGATTTTCACCGCGCCGTATCCCATGCTGATTCCGTTATATGGCTGAAAAATAAATAATAAAATAATTTTATATTTCGTCCTGTTCCCATTCCCGCATGGTTCCGACAAGACGACAAATCGGCAGACCCTGTCCGTAAAATTTCGCCTCGTAATCCGTCATGATTCCCGTCACGCCGTTTTCATGCAGATTTCGCGTAATTTCAGACAATTCAAAGCCATATTTCGGCAGTTCGGATAGAGAAAAATCAAATAAATCCTGATTGTCTGTTTTAAATTCAATCCGTCCGCCGGGTTTTAAAATCTTGCGATAGATTTGCAGAAAATTCCCATGCGTCAGACGGCGTTTGGCGTGACGGTTTCCCGGCCACGGATCGGAAAAATTTAAATAGATTTGATCGACTTCGCCGGGCGCGAAAAACTGGTCTAACTGTCCGGCGTCGGCGCGGATAAAATACGCGTTGGACGGGTTCAAATCCATACAGCGTTCCATGGCGACGACAATCGCCGCCGCTTCCACTTCCAAGCCAATCAATAATATATCCGGATTTGATTTCGCCGTCCCGGATGTAAAGCGACCCTTTCCACAGCCGATTTCCAAGCGCAATTCGCGTTTGAATGGATCCATATTTCCGGCTTCCGGGTATAAATCGCGCCATTTTCCCGGCATACTGTACGGGTCTGGAATTAACAATCTTGAACAGCGTTCCAGCCGGGGGATTAAATTTTTCTTCTTCCGCATTCGCATAGATATTTTTTCCTCTCGCCGATTCGCGGCTTGTTTATAATATTTATTTATAAATAATTTCCCAGCCTTTTGAAACTGTACCCGCGCCGTGTCTTGCGCTATATGATTGCTGACGCCCAGCGGAAATTCCGGGGTGAGTACGCCGTTTTTTAACCCGTATTGTACGCCGGATAAATTCACGCCCTCGGCGCGTCCGTCACACGCGAAGATAGACAATAAAGCGTTTTCGATTTCGCGCTTGATAATCAATTTCTCGTTCTGGATTACAGTCCAGATAAAATTTTTATCATATAAAAAGCCTTTCGCGCCGTGACGCCGTAAGTATAAAAGCCCCTGCAAATTGGCGATAAAATGATCGAAACGCTTTCCGCCCGACGCGCCGTAAATATAAAAACAGTCACAACCGCGTGACAATCCGGCTTTGAACGCTAACATGGTGTCCGTGTCGTCTTTCTCCACGGGTACGCGTTCGATATGCGGAGGATATAACGCCGGATCACGTATTTCCGGCGGATTTTCAGAATTTACGTTTTGTTTTAAATCAATTAAGCGTCCGGGGTTCGCCGTTTTTTCCAGATTAATTAAGCGCTTGGGATAGGCGGTATCTTGCGTATTTAAATTTAGATTTCCAATAAAAGATGAGGCGTAATGCCGACGGCGCGGCAGTGTCGATAGCCCGCGTCGGCGGCGATGACGAAATCTCCCGGCGCGGGACGTTCTCTCAATCCGTAAAAATCGCCGGCGGCGAATATAAAACAGCGTCCCACGCGTATCACATCCCGCATTTTATATTATTATTTTATATAATTTATAATAAAAAATTTATAAATTATAATCAATATATGGATAATAATAATTTAAATTATTATTTAGATAATAATTTATGAGTATAAAAACGATAAAGAACGCCCGGATCACGGGATTGTCCATGACTCCGGGCATTGGCGCGGAAGGAGGGATTTGAACCCTCGCGCCGGGTTTTAACCGGCCTACTCCCTTAGCAGGGGAGCCCCTTCGGCCTCTTGGGTACTTCCGCGTATTGATTTTTAATTTTTTGATTTTAAAATTTAGCTTAATTTTATGATTATACCCGCGCTTGATTTTAACAGGGATATATTTAAAAATATATTTTTAATATTTTTTAATATTTTTAAATAAAATGGCGGAGAGAGTGGGATTCGAACCCACGGACGCGAAACGCGTCGCCGGTTTTCAAGACCGGTTCCTTCAACCGCTCGGACATCTCTCCAAGAAGCGATCTAAATAAGTCCGCGCCGCTCCGATTCAGCGATAAAGAGTATAGCACAGGGATTTTCATTTGTCAACTATAAGATTATCAAGATTTTGAAATTTTTTTCGCGTGTGATAAAATAATATAAATATTAATATTTATATTA
>CAJOFP010000455.1:0-1331 GCA_905233795.1 uncultured Oscillibacter sp.
GCCAAAAATTCATAATGATCATACGCTTTCGCGCATTTGTTAATTAAATTATTTAATCTTGTTACCGCCCATTTGTCTAATTCCAGCATTTTTTCCGGCGGGATTAAATCATCAGGATTAAAATTATTTAAATTCCCTAAGCAATACCGCGCCGTATTGCGAAATTTTAAATAATTCTGCGATAACTGTTTAAATATCGCGTCCGAACATCTCACATCCGTGTGATAATCCGCCGACGCCGCCCATAAACGAACCAAATCCGCGCCGTATTTCTTGAATAACTCATACGGATCCATGCCGTTGCCAAGAGACTTGTGCATGGCTTTGCCTTCGCCGTCTACTGTCCATCCATGCGTGACGCATTCCCGGAACGGCGCGCCGTTCCCGAACGCCCCCACAGCCGTCAATAACGACGACTGGAACCAGCCGCGATATTGATCCAAGCCCTCAATATACATATCCGCCGGCCACCAGCCCTGATCCCGTTTCATCGACGCGAAATGTGTCGAACCGGAATCAAACCAGCCATCTAACGTATCTTCTTCTTTTTCAAATCCGGCTTTGCTTCCGCAATGGGGACAAGCGAAATCGCTTCCGAGAATCTCCTCCGCGCTCTTGGCGAACCACGCGTTTGAACCCTCTTTCAGGAACAAATCCGAGATAATTTGAATGCTGTTTTGATCGCATACCGGCTCTTCACAGGCTTTGCAATAGGATATACACCAGTCACTACGCTCTTGGATCATGGCTTTCATGCGTTCAATGCCCCATTCGGGAATCCATCTGACTTTATCGCACGCCGCCACGGCTTCCTGTTTAAACGCCTCTACAGAACAGAACCATTGCGGCGTCGCCCGGAAAATAATCGGCCCTTTGCAGCGCCAGCAATGCGGATACGAGTGCACCATATCTTCAGACGCGAACAGCGCGCCCGATTCTTGCATATCTTTTAAAATAATTAAATTCGATTCATCCGTCGTCAAACCGGCGTATTTTCCGGCGTATTCCGTATGGCGTCCCTGATCGTCCACCGGTACGACCATTTCAATGCCGTAGCGTTTACAAGTCTCATAGTCATCCGCGCCGAAACCGGGCGCCGTGTGTACGCAACCCGTGCCGGAATCCATCGTGACATAATCGGCCAATAATAATCTTGAAGTCTTATCCAAAAACGGATGATCCGCCAGCATATTCTCAAAATATTCGCCCGGATGAGATTCCAATATATTATAATTCTCAATCCCGCCCAATTTCATGACTTTCTCAACCAACGCTTCAGCCATGATATAAATTTCCCCGGAGTTTATATCTTCCACCAGCGCGTAACTTAA
>CAJOFP010000455.1:1383-2297 GCA_905233795.1 uncultured Oscillibacter sp.
GCATAATTTAAATTTTACATATACTGTTTTGACCGGATCGTCCTGATATTCAATTTCCGCTTCAGCCAACGCCGTTTCGTCTTTCGGACACCAATAGACCGGCTTGAAACCTTTATAAATATAGCCTTTTTGATACATTTCGCCGAAAACTTTTACTTCTTCCGATTCAAATTCCGGCGCCATTGTCAAATACGGCTTTTCCCAGTCGCCGATAACGCCCATTCGTTGAAAACCTTCGCTTTGAATATTTACATATCTTTGCGCGAAATCACGACACGCCGACCGAAATTCCGGGATCGACATATTTTTACGATTTAATTTATTTTCTTTGATAATCGCCGATTCAATCGGCATTCCGTGATTATCCCAGCCGGGGACATACGGCGTATAATAACCGCGCATAGCGTAAGAACGCGTGATAATATCTTTCAACGCTTTATTTAAAGCATGCCCCATATGCAGCGCGCCGTTGGAAAACGGCGGGCCGTCGTGTAAATTAAATCTCGGCTTACCCGCGTTTTTTTGCAATAATACATGATAAATATCAATTTTTTTCCAACGCTCTAAGATTTCCGGCTCGCGTTTGGGCAATCCGGCGCGCATGGGAAATTCCGTCTTTGGCAGATTAATCGTCTTGTTATAATCCATCTTTTCAGCCATTTATCAAAATCCTCCTGATTTTTCATTATTCAAATTTTTATTATCTAAATTTTTATGCGTATCATATCACTTTTTTATATTTTGTCAATTATAAAAATCCCCGGTCGCTTGGACGCGCCGGGGTATTTTTTATATTTTATTTTCTCTCGCGTGTTTTTCGGCGCGATACGCCCGGATTTCCGCCTCAATATCCGCTTCGCTGATAGATTCCTTTTCATCCTCCGCGTTCCGCATACGCTGAAATTCCATCATCA